>CADCQV010000261.1 GCA_902803625.1 uncultured Lachnospiraceae bacterium | reverse complement strand
CGAAAACCCGCATACTACCATAATAATCCCTAAAATAATTGATAAAACTGTCATTTTTTTACCTCCGTTTAATAATTATATCATTCTGAGGGCAATGCCCGAAGAATCTTTCTCTCTGTGGTCAATATGCGCGATCGGTTTCGCGCATATTGATCCGCCTTCGGCGGACAACTCCCTTCGGGAGTTGCCATATACGCTTCGGGAATTCCTGATGAATTCCCGAAGCTACATTCTATCGACTTCTTTCATTCCGAGGACGCGGATGCAGTGCGAGAATATCTTTAGTGTGAAAGAAAGAAGCGCGATCCACCCCTTCCTTTTTTCTTCATCGCTTTCCGTTAGTATCCTGGTCTCATGGTAGAAGCGGTTAAATTCATTTGACAGAGTATAAATATACGCGCAGATCCTGTGGGGCGCAAGCTCCTTAAATGCGGAGATCATCATCCCTCCAAAGGCCGAAAGTGTCAGCATAAGCGCCTTTTCTGCGCTGCTCTGCGCCTTCTTAAGCTGAAAAGCATAGCTATCCTCTGAACCGTACTGCTCCTCATATTTCCTGAGTATGGACTTTATCCGCACCATCGTATACAGAATGTAGGGTCCTGTATTTCCCTCAAAGGAAGTAAACTTGTCAATATCAAAAATATAATCCTTTGAAGCCTGGTTTGAAAGATCACCGTATTTTATTGCCGAAAGCGCTATAGACTCTGCGGTATCCCTGATCTCCTCATCAGTGAGGGAGATCCCCTCATTCTCCTTCATCTTTTTATACATTTCCCCGGTCACATCATCAAGCAGAACCTCCAGACGCATGACACCTCCTTCACGGGTCTTGAAGGGCTTGCCGTCTTTACCGTTCATAGTACCGAACCCCAGAAAATCAAGCTCTGTTCCGGAGGGAACTATTCCGGTTTTTTTTGCTGCGCGGAAAACCTGAGTGAAATGCAGCTGCTGCCTCTTGTCAACAACATAGATTATCTGGTCCGGTGCGTAATCCTTCTGCCTTTCCACAAGGGTCGCAAGATCAGTAGTGGTGTAAAGCGAAGCTCCGTCAGACTTTAAGAGCATACATGGCGGAACCTCCTTACTGTCGCTTTCTTCGGAAACATCTATAACGAGAGCACCCTGGCTCATCTTTGCAAAGCCCTCATCCTTCATTTTCTGCACCATAGGCGCTATATAAGGATCCGCATCGCTTTCTCCCTTCCAGAGATCAAAGTCCACATTCAGTCTTTCATAGTTCTTCTTAAGATCCGAAACCGAAAGCTCCAGTATCCTCTTCCATACCGCAAGATTTTTTTCATCCCCGTGCTGAAGCTTATAGGTCTCCTCCATAGCCTTTTCTTTAAATCCCCCGTCACTTTTTGACTTCTCGGATGCAAAGGGATATATCTCTTCAAGCTCCGATATGGAATCCGGGAATTCCTTATTTCTTTCCCTGAGTTCAGCAATGATGAGACCCATCTGCAGACCCCAGTCTCCGAGATGAATGTCTCCTGTCACCTCGTGCCCCAGAAATCTTCCCATGCGCTTGATACTCTCTCCGATTATCGCGGAACGGAGATGACCGATATGAAGAGGCTTCGCCACATTAGGTCCGCCGTAATCAATCATTATCTTTTTTTTCGGAATTCCCATTGAAACGCCGCAATCATCGCTGTCATTCATTTCAGAAAGCGAGGCTGTGAGCAGCTCATCGGAAACCCTGAGATTAAGAAAGCCGGGCTTCACGGTTTCAACGGAGGAGAATGACTTGCTCTCCTTCAGTTTTTCCGAAACAGTTAAAGCAATATCATAGGGATTTTTCTTTTCCCTCTTAGCTGCAGCCATGGCTCCGTTACACTGGAACTCACAGAGATCCGGTCTGTTCGACGGGGTCACCATTCCCAGCTCCTCAGGCAGTCCGCAGTCTGAAAACGCCTTTTTTACTTCATCAGTCAGCTTATCTATAAGATACTTCACTTTTTGTCTATGCCATTCCTTTCCGTCAGTCGTTATCCCGCCACACGATGTGGGAAGCTCAGTTCAGGACACCTCATCCCTCATAGAATATATACATCCGCAGTAATCCTGCCGGTACAGTCCATACTTCCCGGACTGGGTGAGGGACTTTTTGAAGCCGTCCTTTTTCTTAAAATCTGATGGCAGATATTGTACTCCTATGTCATTACCGATGATCTCCCCGATGCGGTTTATCTTTTCCGCATTCTTAAGGGGGCTTAAGGTAAGAGTCGTGGCAAAATAATCAAAGCCCCTTTCCTTTGCAAATAAAGCGGTCTCCCGAAGCCTCAGGGCAAAGCATTTGTCGCAGCGCACCCCTCCCTCGGGTACATTCTCAAGTCCGCGGACCGTCCTGTAAAAGGGCGCTGCATCAAATCTTTGTATGACAAGCTTCGTATTCAGCCCGGCCTCCTTTATATAGCGGCTTAGCTCCGCTGACCTTCTGTCATATTCCTCTTCGCTGTTCATATTGGGATTATAAAAGAAAGCCGTGATATCCGCCCAGTCCAGAAGGCTGTCAATGGAACCCGAAAAACAGGGAGCACAGCAGACATGCAAGAGTACTCCCGGCTTCAGGGGTTTATCCCCGTTTTCCGAGCTCTTCCTGTAAAGGTCTGCGATCAGTTCCATTTCTTTTCTGTAGTTTCTCTTATTCAATCTGCCACACCCTGTAGGGAAATAACCAACCGTTTCTATGCCGGATTCTTCCTTCCGCGGCTTCTCATTAGTATACAGATACCTGCCGAAACTATCATGCAGGCTGCGGCCACAATGCGGCTCACAGGGAAACCTATTCCGGGCATGATAAGCTGGTCAGTTCTCAGAGCCTCAATGAAGAATCTTCCGAGTCCGTAGAAAAAGAGATACAGCATAAAGATCTCACCCGGAAAGGCCTTATGCTTTCTATATAAAAAGAGTCCGATAAACAGGACACAGTTCCACAGGGATTCATAGAGAAAGGTCGGATGCACCTGTATATATTCCATACCTTCCGTCACATGGGACATTATGTCGGGATTTACATCCGATGCTCTTACCGCCGCAAGAGGCAGCCTCATTGACAGAAGGTTTTCACTCCATCCACCGAATGCCTCCCTGTTAAAAAAGTTTCCCCAGCGTCCTATAGCCTGTCCGAGAGGGAAGGCCAGAGCCACGGAGTCAGCCATTTCCGGAAAGGAGAGCTTTTTTACACGGCAGAATACAAAAACCGTGAGAAAACCCGCTATTACTCCTCCGTAAATTGCCAGGCCCCCGTTTCGGATGTTGAAAGCACTTAAGGGATCATCCTTGTATATGTCCCAGGCAAAGATAACATAGTAGATCCTCGCCCCGATAACACCCATTATGAGACCGTAAAGAGCACAGTCCCACAGCTCGTCCGGGTTCAGTCCCCGGCTTTTCCTGTCATAGGCTGCCGTTAAAACACAGAGGAGCATGCCGCAGCCTATTATCACCCCGTACAGGGCTATGGTAAAGCTTCCGAATACGGTAAAGCTCTTAGGCACGTTACTCAGATAGATATTCAGATTGGGAAATGAGATATCGTTTACACCCATAAAATGACCGCTTTCTCTATACGTTGAACCGGAACAGTATCACATCACCGTCCTGTACAACGTAATCCTTTCCCTCCATCCTTACTATTCCCTTCTCCCTTGCCGCGGAAAGAGAACCCTCCCGGAGAAGATCCTCGTAGTTCACCACCTCCGCCTTTATAAAGCCTCTCTCAAAATCCGTGTGGATCTTTCCCGCAGCCTGAGGTGCCTTTGTTCCCATCTTTATTGTCCAGGCTCTTGTCTCATCCTCGCCTGCGGTAAGGAAGCTCATAAGCCCCAGAGTCCTGTAGCTGGCCTCTATAAGCTTATCGAGACCCGATTTCGTAAGCCCCAGTCCCTCCAGAAACTCTGCTCTCTCGTCATCATCAAGTTCCGCGATTTCCGACTCTATCTCTGCGGATATCACAAAAACCTCGGATTTATGGTCCGATGCCCACTTCCTTACAGACTGAACGTGCGGATTTGAAGCACCGTCGTCGGATAGATCCTCATCCTTCACATTTGCAGCAAAGATTACGGGCATAAGTGTCAGAAGCCCGTACGTTTTAATAAGCTTTTCTTCTTCCTCATCCTGTATCTCCGTGTCGCTCGCAGGTCTGTCGTTCTCCAGAGTCTCCTTGATACGGTTAAGGAGCTGAAGCTCCTTTGCTGCCGCCTTGTCCATTCTGGCAGTCTTGCTGACCTTGGCGATCCTCCTCTCCAGTATCTCCAGATCAGAGAAGATAAGCTCCAGATTGATGGTCTCTATATCCCGCACAGGGTCCACGGATCCGTCCACATGGATCACATTGCCGTCCTCAAAGCAGCGCACCACATGGACTATGGCATCACACTCTCTGATATTAGCAAGGAACTGGTTCCCAAGGCCCTCCCCCTTGCTGGCTCCCTTCACGAGCCCCGCAATATCCACAAAGTCAATGGTCGCCGGTGTTATCTTCTTTGAAGAATACATCTTTCCAAGGAGCTCTATCCTTTCATCCGGCACTGCCACCACTCCCACATTGGGATCTATGGTACAGAAGGGATAATTTGCAGCCTGTGCCCCTGCCTTTGTAAGAGAATTAAAAAGGGTACTCTTCCCCACATTGGGCAACCCCACGATGCCGAGTTTCATTATATTTCCTCCATGCCCGAATTTACGGGCTTTTCTTGTATTTTATTTCGGAGGTTTACGCCAATTTTACGCCAACTGACGCAAACCTATTGATTATTTTTTTACTTCCCAAATCATAAATTTCAGTTTCATTCCCGTGTCAAATCACAAAATTGGCGTAGAATTTTTTGAAAAAATCTCCATTGCTTCCTCAAGGGATTCATCTGTCATATGTACATATGTATCCATTGTAGTGGAGAGATTGGAATGCCCCAGAATCTTCTGAAGGGCTTTGGGTTTTACTCCTCTTTCAATGCACCTGGTAGCAAAAGTATGTCTAAGTGCATGCATGCAAAAAGGCTTTATCCCGGCAGATTCACAGATTTTATACAGATTGGTATCATATGATGAGTTCTTGGTCGGTTCGCCTGTTCTGAAGTTAATGAAAACAAGGTCTTTCATTCTAAAACGTCTTGTGCGCCCGCTGCGAGGATCAATGTATTCAAGTTCCTGCTCCAGAAGAGGTGATTCCTTGCGAAAAGGTCTCTTTTCATAGACAGATCTTAAAATATCATACGCCTCGTCCGTCATAGGAATGGTTCGAAATCCTGACATTGTCTTAGGCGGTGCAGCTCTCCACTGTTTCTATCCATAGCGGAATTCTATCTGCTTCTCAACAGTGATGGTGTGCTTATCGAAATCAACGCAATCCCATGTCAATCCAATAAGCTCTCCCGTTCGCAAGCCTGTCTGTAAAACAAGCAGGAACTGCGGCGCATTCCTTGTCTTCTTAGCAGCTTCAACAAAACGGTTCTGCTCATCGATAGTAAGGAAGTGTATCACACCTCTCTTCTTAACCTTAGGCATTACTACACCATTAAGCGGCTGCTTGGGAATAATGTCATTCATCATAGCACTTTTCAGCATTGAACCCATGCAAATATATGTCTGATAGATTGTGCTTGAAGCATATCTACCATCCATCGCATTTATGATCTGCTGACAATGCATAGCTTTGATATCCGTAATCTTCATCTTACCTATACGAGGCTTAATATCACGCTCATACCTGTCACGATAGTTCCTTTGTGTGTTTGGCGCCAATGAGGATTTAAAAGTCCTCATCCAGTATCGATACCACTGATCAACAGTAAGAGTCTCTACTCTGCCGTCCACATCCTCATCATTATTCAGTTTTCCCAAAGCGACATATTTCTTTGCTTCTGATACTTTATCAAAATATTTCTCGTGTCGCTTACCATCTGCACCTGTATATCTGGCGGAATATTTT
>CADCQV010000260.1 GCA_902803625.1 uncultured Lachnospiraceae bacterium | reverse complement strand
CTCAGAATGACATTGTGTAGTCTCAGAATGACACTAACTTAACGCCATTGGAACCGTCTTCATTGACTCAGAAATGTATTTTGAAAGGAGGAGGTACAGATGAAACGAAGAATGATAAGCAGCATTTTGGCGGGTATCCTCGTAATGCAACTGATTTGTACGGGTTGTTCCACAAAAACCGGCAGTCAGGAGGCTGCAGACAACGCAGCTCCTGCTGCGACAGCTTCTCCGGCAGAAGCTGCCCCTTCGGAAAGCGCAGCTACAGTTACTCCGACAGAAGCTGCCCCTTCGGAAAGCACTGATACCGACAGTACGGAAGAAGCCGCCGGGCAGGATACCAAGTTTACGGAAGCAGAACAGGCTGTTTATGCCCAGGCTGAAACAGGGGAAGGCATCATAAACACTTTTATCGGAGAAAAGTTCTGTGACCACAAGGTTACCGATGAAGAATCCGCAATGGACTGTGTAAATGAAGTGCTTGACCGTATCGGCGGAGATGAGACGACAAAGTTTGTCTTTGAATCAATGACTCCGAATGAGACCGGCATGAAGATCGTTACTCTGTCGCAGCGGGCAGGACAGGTACTGGCATATGGTGCTGTGGTAAAGCTCATATTAAACAAGGATGATGAACCGATAGGCCTGGTAAGCTCCATTATGCCCAATGTGGATATCCGTGATGTGAGTGAATGGGCTGTTGATGATAAAGAGGCTGAAAAGATCGTAGGTGACCAGCTGAAGGAAAACGGTTCAACGGATAAACTGGTAGAAAATGCCACAGAACAGGCCATTATACCGAATCCGCTATCTCAGGGCCATTATATCTGTGTGTGGGTCGTATATACCTTCAGGATGAATAAGGACAAGGATGATCAGGCATACGAAGCCCATTATGTAACTGCAGAGGGCGAGTATATGTATTCGATCCCGGTGGCGGAACCCGGTGATGCGGAGGCTGCAGGAGGACAGAGTGCAAAGAGTTCATTTGATTTTGACTCTTATGAGCCTGATGAGATCACTGTTACGGTAGAGCTGAAGGAAGGAAAGAAAGAGGTTACGGTTCCCGTACTTAAAGACAGCAAAACCGGGAAGACCTACCTTGCCGACGCAAAGCGGAAGATACTCTGCGCAGATCAGGCGCCGTTCTTCTATAATGATTTTGAGATCGTGCCTTCGGAGGTTGACGGAGAAGTTGATATCTGTGATGCCAGCGCATATTACAATATGATGCGTGTATGGGACTACTATGATTCCAAGGGCTGGACGGGGCCTGACGGAGAAGGTACGCCTACTCTTTGCCTCTTAAACTATATTGATGCGGAGGGCAAGCCTGAAATGAATGCCTGCTATGTGACCAAACTCCAGGGATATCAGGTATTTGCGTGGACAAGAGCCGCAAACTTCGGCGGCTGTATAGATGTTGTCGGACACGAGTATACGCATTGCGTAACGACAAGGACCATGACATACAATCTCTATCTGAACGATCCGGGTGCCATAAACGAAGGCTACAGTGATATTATGGGCAACCTTATCGAGATGCAGATGGAAGGAGAGGATGAAGAAGGCGCATGGCTTATTGCGGAAGACGCAGGAAAGCCATTCCGAAATATGGCTGACCCTCACGAATATGTGCAGCCTGCATTTGCCTGGGATACCTATTATGCGCCGCAGCCCAAAGTTGCAACCGACATGAACGATAAAGGCGGAGTGCATATCAATAATTCCCTCCTGTCGCTTGTGTCCTACAGGCTCCATCAGGCAGGAATGTCTGCTAGGGACCAGGCTTATTACTGGCTGAATACCGCTATTGTGATATCACCCCAGAGCGACTACCCGATGATGGCTGAGATCCTTCCCTGGGTAATGAGGGAACTCGGGTATGAAGAGTATGTGGAGCCCCTGAAGGCTGCCATAGAAGAAATGAAGTTTACGGTTACCGAGAACACCGGGGAGATCCCTGAGGGCTGCGGTGTCCTGACATTTGACTTTGCGCCGGTAAAAGAATTGTCCGACGCCGGACGCACAGCAGTTCAATTCTATAAGGCTCCCGAAGCTGATCCGTTTAAGCGGGTGATATCCTGGGCAGTCCCGGGGACAACGGCAGCCGAGGCCAATCTTCCCGCGGGAGATTACTACGTGCTGGCCGGGGTTTTGGGTGAAGACGGAACTATCAAAAAGTTTGCGACCCTTGGGAAAGACGGATGGATACTGGTTGATAACTACAGGAATTCCGAGGAGATCAAGGCAAAAGGTATCACTGTAACCGTAAAAGAAGGTGAAAAGACAGAAGTTCCAAATGAAGGATTCAAGGAAGCTTCTGAAAAGCTTTTTAAGGTGATCGAAGAAATAGAGGCCTCCCTCGAATAAAGGGAAGACGTGCCATAAATCCCCTCTCTATGCTGATACCGGGCCGGAGGGGATTATGGCAGATTGGACATAAAAGCAGAAAAAGGAGCTCTGATCAATGGATAATCCCTTTGAAGTGGTGACAGACCTTGCAATTAAAGAAACGTCAAGGTTTATTGACAGACTCACACCGGAGAAGGTGGGAGGCATCTTTGTCATGGCGCTGATAGCTATTGTAGTACTGCTGGCGCTTTATGTGGCATTATTCCTTCTTCTTTTGAAGATAAAGAATAAGGTTATAAAGCATTTTGAAAAAAAGAACGGACGGAGCCTGACCCTGCAGTTTATCGAAAAGCTCATAACTATAGCGCTGGTCGTTTATTTTGTGGTACTTCCGCTTGGCGGGCAGCAGATAGCTAATTCCATTCTTGGCAGTACTGCTGTAGTTGCGGCTATAGTGGGATTTGCCGCCCAGGATGCCATAAAGGATATGTTTGCGGGATTGCAGATAAGTATTTACAAGCCCTTTGATGTGGGATCAAGGATAGAATTCGAGGACGGTACAGCGGGTGTGGTGGAATCCATGACTTTAAGGCATGTAGTGATCAGTCTCTTAGACACCACCAAGGCAATAATCCCGAACAGCAAAGCAAACTCTATGAGAGTAATTAATTACAGCTACGGTGAAGTGCCAAGGTCTGTTGAGTTTAAATTTCCCATAAGCTATGATTCTGACGTGGACAGGGCAAAGGAAATCATCAGAAAAACCATATGTGATAACCCCTTAACCCTTAATGCCGATGAATACAGTGAAGATACTCCAAACAGCAGATCCGTTTACTTCCTGAAGCTTGAAGACAGCGCTTTGATAATGGGAGCTACGGTACGTTTTCCCTCAAATATAAAGAGCGAGGTATTGAAGGATGAGATCAATACCAATGTATTTAAGGCACTGCGGGAAAACGGAATACAGATACCGTATAACAAGATTGATGTAAATTTGAAACCGCAGGCATAATAAGGAGAAGAGCATAAGCATTGAATCGGCAGGAAAGGAATATTATGATCGATGATGAGGCTGCCGGGATACTGGGCTGCGGCAGGAAAAGGATCAATAATCTGCTGGTAAAGGGGAAAAAGGCCCTGGGTGTTACCTTTACGCTTTTCTGCCTGAGGCTCAGAAACAGCATGGGCGGAAGGAAGAAAGAAGATGGATGCGATCATTGAAAGTCTGGAAAACGCTCTGCAGATCGCCGTT
>CADCQV010000259.1 GCA_902803625.1 uncultured Lachnospiraceae bacterium | reverse complement strand
TTTTCCTTCTTTATTTTTATTGATTTATTGTCATCATGAGGGCTTTGCCCGAAGGATCTTCTTCGCGTCAGCGAAGGATCTTCTCTGTGAGGATTCTTCACCTGTCCTGCGAATAGTCAATATCCATAAACTTCGTGAATTCCGGGGTCCATCCGAGCTTTCTCGTCCCCACGGCACCGTTTCTCTGCTTGGCGATGATTATTTCCGCAATGTTCTTTTCTTCAGTATCGGGATGGTAATAGTCCTCCCTGTAAATAAACATTACAACGTCAGCATCCTGCTCTATCGCACCGGATTCCCTGAGATCCGACAGCATGGGATGCTTGTCCGGCCGCTGCTCCACCGCACGTGAAAGCTGGGAAAGAGCCACTACCGGGACATTCAGTTCCCTTGCAAGCGCCTTTAAGGATCTTGAGATTTCAGAGATCTCCTGTTGTCGTCCCGCGTCACGCCTCATATTCCCGGCGCTCATCAGCTGGAGATAATCAACCATCACCAGATCCAGCCCCCCCTCCATCTTCTGCTTCCTGCACTTACTGCGCATTTCCGCTACCGAGATGGCAGGGGTGTCATCTATCACAAGCTTTGACTTTCCTATGATCGCAGCGCTTCCTATTACATCCTTCCATTCCTTCTCGAGGATCTGTCCGATCCTGATCTTTGAAGCATTTACATAGGACTCCATGGCGATCAGCCTGTTTACCAGCTGCTCCTTTGACATTTCCAGGGAAAAGATCATAACGGGTCTGTTCTTCCTGAATGCGGCATATTCAGCGATATTCAGGGCCAGCGCCGTTTTCCCCATGGAAGGACGGGCCGCTATCAGTATAAGATCTGATTTCTGCAGACCGGCAGTCATGCTGTCTATGCCCCTGAAGCCGGTCTCCACACCGGTCACTGCACTGCCGCTTTTCTGGGCTCTCTGGATATTATCAAGAACATCCATCACTATCCTGCTGATGGGTGTCAGTCCCTCGCCGGTTCCGCCGGACTGGACTATATCGAAGATCTTCTTTTCCGCAAGCTCCAGAATTCCCGGAGTATCAATGGCACCTTTATAGCACTCTGTGGCTATCTCCTCATTTGCCCGGATAAGCTCCCTCTTTATGGCATTATCCCGGACGATCTTTGCATAGGAGCGTATGCTGGTGCTGGAGGGCACGCTTTCGATCAGCTCTGCAATGAAACGGGCGTTCCTTATCTCAGGCGGTGCCTGCATTTCCTTCAGCTTTTCAAGGATCGTGACCGAATCCACAGGCTTTCCCGCATTGTAGATCTCAAGTATGGCCTTAAAAAAAATGCCGTACTGCCTGGCATAAAAGCTTTCCGGAGTCAGCATTTCGGATGCCGTCAGAATGGCATCCGGTGAAAGCATCATGGAGCCTATAACGGACATCTCCGCATCAAGGGAATTCGGAGGGGTCCTGTTTACGGCTGTTCCTTCCGCATCCATAGGGATCACTCCTGCACTACATGAAGGGTAAATTCACCGGTAACCGAAGGGTGAAGCTTTACCGGAATACGGTAATCCCCGAGAGCCTTAATGGGATCCTTTAATACTATCTTCTTTTTGTCCAGCTCTGTTCCCTTCTGCTCCTTTACCGCCTCAGCGATCTCCTTGGAGGATACGGATCCGAAGGTCTTCCCGTCTGCACCGGCCTTAATATGTACGGTGATCTCCATGCTTTCAAGCTGTCCCGCCGTTTCCTTTGCTGCGGCCAGCTCCTGGGCGGCGACCTTTTCCTCATTGGCTTTTTTCAGCTTTACATCATTTAGGTTCTTCTGTGTGGCTTCCACAGCAAGACCCTTGGTAAAAAGAAAGTTTCTGGCATAGCCGTCACTTACATTTATGATATCTCCTTTTTTTCCCTGACTCTTTACATCCTGTAAAAGTATTACCTTCATTCTATCTCTCCTTTTTCTTCCATATCATCCAGAACCTCCTTGAGCTCCCGGCAGGCCTCATCCATGGTTCTGCCCTCCATCTGGGCTCCCGCGATATTCAGATGTCCCCCGCCTCCGAATCTCTCCATTACGATCTGGACATTGACCTCATCTATTGATCTGGCACTGATATATATCTTTCCCTCATACTCGGTAAGTATGAAGGCAGCCTTTACCTTATCAATATTCAAAAGCTCATTTGCAGCCTGGGCTCCTGTGACAATGGGATTCTCAACATCCTTCGGGC
>CADCQV010000258.1 GCA_902803625.1 uncultured Lachnospiraceae bacterium | reverse complement strand
ATTGAAATCCTTAAGGATCAGGGCGCTGACCAGAACATTGATAGGTGCGTTTGGACGCGAGTTACGCTTTTCACTGTATAACGGGGCAAAGATATGCTCATTAATCTTTGTAAACACCTGATCTGAGAATGTATGAGCCCAGCTCTTTTCTAACATCGCCTGTTTTCTTTTCGAAAGAAAGGCAAGCATATCAAAAAGGGAAATCTGCTGTGAAAAGTTCTTGACAAATGACATATCAGCACCTCGCCAAATATATAGATTAGATGCTATAATTATAGCATAGTCGAGTCCCAAAGTCCGCATAAAATAAGGGATTTCAGCAATTAATTTGTTATCAAATGGACTATTTTCAGTTGTCACGGTACACTGTTGCCGATGTAAGTTATATGACGCCTAAAATACTTTTGGCGTTCGAATCATTATATTTCTTATCTGTTCTCTTTCTATTCCAGTTAATAATTATCTTGAAACCATTCCCACCTTTTTAGTTCAACCTTCTATTATCAGCTGTTCGATTTTCAGGGGGGGTAACTCCAATTTCATCGCGTACACTTTCTGGGGTATATTTTAATCAGCTTGTCGATTTTCTTCCTCAATCATCTCAATCATATCAACCATGTATTTTGAAAACGACTGATTATCACTGGAATTTCCATATTGGTTGAGCCAAAGAAATACAACTATAAACGTTGCGGCGATAATCAGCATTATTATTATGAATCCTGAGTTTATGTATTTACACATATCCGATCTGAATGCCATGATAATATTTGCTATCATAATCATAGTGCTAATAAACAGTGTTACTACGTTGATATGGAAAACTGAGTACTCTTTGTAAAAGCTTGAATCTCTAACAAACTCCCTTTTCATCAACTTCTGCTCAAGTTCTGGAAGACCAAGCCACAGCCTTTTGATCCTTCTATAGCGTTCCTGCCTAGATGATCCGTCTTTATTATCATATATTGTTTTTAGTTCATTCCTGAACTTTCCAAGATTTTTATCCCTTCTAATCTCTAAAAATTCCATATCTGTGCTGGTTTTCAAAGCATATCTTTCCGTGATTCTACTTACAAAAACAGCCAATATCATCGCTGCTGGTATTGATATCATTGCCTCTAGCATCGGAAAACAAGACCTTCCGAATACTTCTAACAGAAAACCAAACAATATGAAAAGAACTGTAACCCGGTTTAAAATAATACTTTTCTTTTGTTCCTGAACAAACTCTTTATCAATTGTAAACTCTTCTCCTTCTTCTATCACCTCACCACAATCAGGCATAGTCCTTTCATGAAAAGCCTTTATTATTTGCTTTTTTTCTTTAGTTAAGCAGAAACGTATACATAAGAGCATAGCTCCAGACAGTTTTAGTGTTGATGAAAGAATACAAATTATCTCCTTAACTATCATATTACTATCCTTTCACGCATTTCAGGTACTCGTTTTGGAGGAGAGCCATAATTCTTCCTGATTCACAACCCGCAGTAGTTTGAAATACGGAATTTCACTCTTTCTATCGCTCTGTGCATACTAACGGATCTTTGTCTGGCTTTTTATATCTTATCAAAATAATCTTTCCATAACACGTTATATGTGGGCAGTTTTTCCACCTACACCGTCCCCTCATACAGTGTCTTTTGTCCGACCTGTACAATCTTGATGCCCTGTTCCTTCTTTTTATTAAAGTTGAAGCTCAGCATGTAGCCTGTATTCAAGTTCCAATATTCCAGATATTCGCTGATCTGCTTTTCTCCTTCTGCGTTGTACCTTTCTCCATGCCAGATCTTCAATTCGATGATGTACTGCTCCCCAAGATAATCTATGATCACATCCGTGCGTTTCTGATCCCTTGTCTGTGCTTCGATGTAATAGTTACCGGTTCCGTTGATGATAGGCCTTAGATACAGAAGGAACTGTTCCCTGCCGTCCTTTTCCTTGAATTTCTCTTCTAAGGGTCCGTAAATCTGTGTATATGTTTCAATGAACCGTTCCATGATCAGGCGCATATTGAGCTTTCCATCTTCAACAAACCGGTTCTTTGCAAGTTCACCCTCTCTTGAAAAGACATTGTTCTTCAGTTCCTCATCGGACAGGAACAGATTATAGAGTCTGGATTCAAAAATTCTGTTGGCGACCCTGACAGTATTGTTATCATTCCTGATAAGCCCATACATTTGCATCTGAACAATATCTTTCTGGTCAGAATTCCACGTCAGCTTAGTCCCTTCCATCAGAATGCTCCGGATTGCAGCTTTCAGTTCCGGATAATTATTCAGATTCTTTGTCAGAGACTGGAACAAGGTGTTGTTCTCAGTCAGAATCAGTTTTACTGCCTCATCAATCCCGTTTCTTGTCCAGCTTTCTGATAGCCCCAGGGTTTTGCCCACATTTTCATCAAGCAGTTGACATATCCGGCTTACAAGAAATGGATATCCGTTAGTGTATTCACGGATTGACTTTGCAATTGCTTCCGTATTCATCCCGGTATGATGATCAGCTTCATACTCATCCAGCATTCCCTTGATGCCGGTCTCGGACAGACTCATATCGATCGTGAAATCTGCCGCTATATTCCAGGGACTGTTCTCTTTACTGTCTTCCTCTGACCGGATCCTGTTCTTCAGGTGTTTAATATCAGTAACGCCTGCAAGGATAACGGATTGGAAAGCCGGAGTCTCATCTGTATCACGGCTGATATATCCATCCCGTAATTGTGCGAGAAAATCCAAAAACACTTGATTATTAGTAGCACTGTCGACTTCATCTATGATCAGTACAATAGGTTTCTCTGACTTACAACACCACCTTCGTACAATTCTCATCAGACCTGCAAGTGTAATATTTTCTTCATTATCTGAAACAAATTCCCTGAGCTGCCCTGTTATTTCCTCTGAAATATGAATCAGTCCATATTCAAGTTTATCTAGTATCAGCCCAACAAAACCTTTACAGAATTTTTCCTCTGTCTGAAAGGATGCATTTCCAAGTCCCTGAAAATCAACACTTAAAACCAGGTATTCTGTTGTGAGTAACCCTCTAAGCGCTGTAAGTGTTGTCGTCTTCCCGTATTGTCTTGCCCGGTTGATGGAAAAATACTTTCCATCATCCACAAGCTTTTTGATCTCTTTTACTCTCTCGGAAAGGTCAACCATATAATGTTTTGAAGGAATGCATACCGCTGTGGTATTGAATACTTTCACTTCGCGACCCCTCCTTTTTTCTTTCCCTCTTGTCATTCTGAGGGCTTTCCTCTTGTCATTCTGAGGGCGAAGCCCGAAGAATCTTTAGTAACTCAACTCTGCGGGTGGACTATGAAGTTACCGATGACTGGCACGCTGCTTTCCTCGCAGATGGAAATATTCCTCTTTATGCTTTCGGGAAGGCTCTTCTTGGTGGTGAGCATGAGCACAGCTCCCTTTGTCTCCCGGAGTGCCATTATATCTTCTGCGGAAACGGATGGATTACCTGCAATAACGTTTAGTCCCCTGTCCTTCAGGGCGGCAAGGCATCTCCCGCCTATGTCCTTTGAGTATTCATCGGTGGCATCGGCTATAAGGGTGATATTGTCTATATTCTTAATCTCTGTGATCTTTCGTATTCTTTCTGAAATGATGGACACGGCCTCACTCTCATCCAGCTGCAGGACACCGTGGAACTCTACCCGGTTGGCTATATCATGGATCAGTCTGAAAGCATCTGCCCTTGCCTTTGGCGGCTGTGATATCGTTCCGAGGCTGTCGGCTCTTGTGAGGCGTCTCGCATCATCTGCGGTTTTTATGGCAGGGATCATAAGGTAGCTTATAAGGAGACACACGCCTGCCAGTACAAATCCCGCTCCGAAACCGATAGCCATCCACTTTTTCCAGTGGATAGAATCCTTCACCTCTTCCTTTTTCTCTATCAGATACTTAAAGAGTGCGATCTCATCTTCATCCAGGGACTTCTCAGCCTCTGTCTGGAAGGCATAATAGTCTGAAACCATATTTGCGCCGGTTTCTATCATAGACTGCTGGTAGTCAAAAAGCCCCTGGTCTACCCTCTCGGTATAGGTATTCGTAAGCTCCTTTACTTCCAGTTTGATTCCGGCGTCCTTTAGCTTCTGGAAATGTGTCATGATGGCGTCATTCGCAACGGCAGTGAGCTTTTCACAGATATCCTTTCTGTCATAGATGACCCTGAGTGTAAGTATGCCGTTATAATCATTTGATATGCTTCCATTTATCACATCCCCTACCTTGTCGGTATCTATAGCATAGGCATCCTGCTGGGTTGAATTTGATATACTTACCAGCTCTCCCACATATCTGGGATCGGCATCCGTGCCTATTATTTCTGCCATCCTTTTATAATCATCGAGGTCAAGTGCCGCCTCCGAAAAGGACAGGAGAACCTGCTGCGCATCCGTCTTTATAAGGTACTCCCTTGTGCTGACGGAGACATTGGCGGCATCCAGCTTCATTCTGATACTGCTGTCTACATACTGCTGGTTATTGGCTATCCTCTGCTTGTAGGTCAGATACCTGTTGAAGAACTGGTTTACCGTCTCAATCTGTTCGTCGGTCATATCCTGTGTCATGGATTGGTAGGTATCATCCTTATACTTATTCTTTAAGCCCTGCCAGTCCCTGTAGGACATAAATCCTCCCACCAGGATCATTAGGATTATCGAGACTATGATTATTATCCTCCAGCGGTGCAGGAGAAATGCCGCCATATCTCCAAGGTCTATGACCGCTTCGTCTTCTTCGAGGTATTGTTCTTTTTCCATTTTTTGTTGTGTTTTCCTTTCGTTGTGGTAAGATCCTTCGCTTCGCTCAGGATGACATAAACGCTAAAGATTCTTCGCTTCGCTCAGGATGGAAAAACGTCCGGTGGACGTTTTTCGGGCACGCTTTGACGCGCTATGCGCGGCAGTGCCCCGCAAAGATTCTTCGCTTCGCTCAGAATGACAATATGTCGCTCAGGATGACAATGTGGCGCTCAGGATGACAGACATAGCTTCGCCATCGCACCTGCACCCCTTTTTTCGGAGCTGCACGTCCAATGGCCTGTATTAACGCTATGTCACGGATCCTCACCTGCCGCGTACCTGCCGACGTCCAGGGGTTTTGAAACCGGTCGTATCAGCCTGCGGATCGGTTGCCCGCCGCACGGACTGTATATAAAGATTCTTCGCTTCGCTAAAAGGTCCTTCGCTTCGCTCAAAGATTCTTCGCTTCGCTCAGAATGACATAATGAAGCTCAGGATGACAATAGGAAGCTCATGATGACAATAGGAAACTCAAAATGACATTATATTATATCATTCTTTTTATCTGCTGAAAAGTTCTTCATAGCGGTCGGCGATGTACTGCCAGCTGTATGCCTCCCTTATCCTTTCCTTTGCGCGCTCCGAGTACCTTTCCACCCTTTCCTCGGGAAGCTCCTCTGCCCTGTCGATGAGGGCCGAAAGATTTCCGCTTTCCTTTGTCCAGTAGAGGGCTCCGTCTTCACCGCATTCATGGTTAAAGCCCACATCGAGGAGGAGATTGAGCCTGGTGCTTCCCAGGGCTTCGAGGAGGCTGGGGTTGGTACCGCCCACGGAGTGGCCGTGAAGATAACCATAGGCCTCCTCCCTTATCTTCTTTAGAAGCTCCTGGTCGTAGACCGTTCCCACAAAGTTTATGCGTCTGTCCCTGCTGAAATGCAGTGCATCCTCCAGCTCATCCAGATATTTCTTATTGATATTCGTGATGATGACGAGATCCCTTTCACTCCCGCACTTCATGTATTCGCCGATCATGGTCTCGAAGCTGTTGTCCGAGACGAAGCGCCCGACGATCAGCCAATAGGAACCCTTTATCCCGTGTTCCCTGCACCACTCATTGTATTTGGCCTCCGCAGACGGGGGACTTTCCTCAAATTCCGCCCCGTAGGCGATGTAAGTGGTTTCAGGCCTGTGGTCATAGTAGGTTGCGTTTACATAAGTCTCTATATTCTTACTGTCACACACCACCATATCGGCATGCTTTATCATCAGGCTTTCGGAATACTTCCAGTATTTCCTGACCATTGGACTCCACACGGATCTTCTCCATTCATGCCCGTCCGGGTTTACATAATACAGGCCTCCCATACCGTGGATCATATCCGCTATTATTTTTATAAAGGGTCCTATCCTGCAGGTAAGGACATAGAGGACCGGCTTTTCCGTCCTGTATTTCTTGAAGTATCTGATGCAGTATACCGCGGCCATAAGGTCATAGAGAATGGCCTGTCCCGCTCCTATCTGCGGCACCTTTATCTTGAAGCAGAGGGCATTATGATACCTGAATTCGCTGTCGCTTATGCTGACCGTCCCTTTGAGCTGTGTCTCATCCATAGCCCCCTGGCCGTTTGCCTTGCAGGCGACGATATAGCGGATATTCTTATTGGCGGCGTGATATTCGGTGAGCTTGTCGACAAAGGTTTCAAAGCCTCCGTAGTTCCTGAAGCCCTTGGCTCCTATGATCCCCACCACGGTTTCACCCTTTCCCCGGACCGCTTCATCCGGGAGTATCTCACGTCTTGAATATCCTGACCTCAGACATTCCGAGATAATGAGCCCGTATACTATCCAGACCACGGGGTCGTCAAAGCGTCCTCCGGCAAACTGGAAAACAGTGATATAGATCAATAGTCCGAATGACAGCGCCCCTCCGTACAGAAGGCACCGGGCAAATAAAAGGAATACTATAAAGCTGACAAATACGGCTCCGAGGATACCTCCCTCTATCATTAGGTGGAGGTAGGCATTTATGATCTCTCCCTTAGCACCCACAACATGACCGCGCTTATCCTCTGCAAGCTGTCCGATCCCTACGCCCCTTCCCCCGGTGGCATCCATGGTATCGAAAAGCTGTAATATAGGCCGCTGAACGGTGAAGTTCATTCCCTTATCGGTTCCATTGAGGATGGACATTCCCCTGTATCCAAAGGAGAGTGAGAGCATTATCATCAGCACAATGGCCGCAATGGAGACTATGGCTATGAAAAACCATATGAGCTTTCCCTTTGAGTCATACAGTATCTTTTCGCGGTTTCCGGATACATAGATCATAAGCATTATGACCACAGCCGCTATCATGGTGATGATCCCGCTTATCCCGTTTGAGAGGAGCATATCTATTAGGCAGATAGCTGCACCCGCAAATATTTTCCAGGAGAATTTCTCCGATATCAGATGATAGATAAATATTACGAGTAGTATTCCGCAGATAAAGGAGAGATATGATGGTTCCCTGTACAGAAGCTTTAATCTGCTGACCGTGACCTCCGCACTGTACGCTCTCTGCTCCCAGAGCCCTGATGCGGGGAAGGCAAAGGCGAATACCGTTTCGATCCCCTGACACAGAGCCACCGTGAATGCAAGCTTCGGAAGCTTCCGGCTTTTGTAGTTTTCCGCCACATATACTGCAAGTGTAATATTCAGGATAAGCCGGAAAAGGAACATCCAGGCTTCGCTTCCGAAGGCTGTGCCCGTTACAAACTGAACGGCTGCGGTATAGACGGCTCCGAGAAATGAAAGTATGATGATGCTCTTCAGAGCCCTGCTCCTGCGCACCAGATATACCGCCAGCATTGCAACGGAAAAGATCTCCAGCGGACTGAAGACATTCATGATCCTTATGCAGTTATTAAAAACTATCAGAAGACCAAGTATATATTCCATGACGATTTATCTTTTCTGTTCGGGGCTACTCCTGCCGCCGCTTATGGCGCCCGATACAGTCATACTTTCTTCGTGATCTCGAGCCCCAGGGTGATACAGCGTTTCTCCCCGAGGAAATCCAGGGCGATCGTGGCACTCTTCCTGTGCCTGTCTATACGCACGATGTCCCCGGTGAAATTCTTTAAGGGTCCCTGAAAGATCATCAGCTTCCCTTCCTCCATTATCCCTACGGATTTCTTTGCGTTGTGATCGTTTCCCCCGAGGATACTGATGACCTCGTCCTCCTCCTCCGTCACATGGAGCAGCTCCTCATTCACCCTCAGGAGCTTCGAAAGGAGGGGGATCGTTTTCAACCTGAAAAAAAGACCCACCGGATCACCGGTCCTGAAAAACACATACCCGGGAAACATGGCGGTTCTTACGGTCTTTTCTGTCCCTTTGTATTTCTTCGTCCTCTCCACCGTCGGTACAAAGGCCTCCTCATCATCCCGGCATATGCTTATCCCGCATCTATCGAGAAGCCTCTGCTCATTCCCGGCAAGTGTTTGAAGTACATATAAATGCATTACCTGATGATACCATATGTCGGGGATTATGTCACCTTAAGAATCTTCTAAAGATTCTTCGGGCTTCGCCCTCAGAATGACATCGCTATGCGCGAGTGGGGCCGCAGGATGTGCTGTCGCGTCAGCGAAGGATCTTCCCTTCCGTTTGAAAGATTCTTCGGGCTTCGCCCTCAGAATGACAAGTACAAATCTCTTCGCCATTTTGCCGCAAAATTCTTCGTCAAAAAACCACAAATCTCTTCGACGAATATTGAAAAAAAACAGTAAAATACATATAATAGAGCATAGATACATTGGTGCAGACCGGAGGTAAAGATGAACTATATAAAACGAATCTGTGATACTGAATTACAGGACAAATTGGACGCTTTTGGAGCTGTGCATATCATTGGACCTAAATGGTGCGGTAAAACCACCACAGCCAAGCAGTTTGCCAAAAGCTTTATCGAAATGCAGGATCCGGATATGAGAGATTCTTATATACATACGGCACAGATTAAACCATCCAATCTGCTTTCGGGTGAGAACCCGAGACTTATCGACGAATGGCAAACAGCACCGAAT
>CADCQV010000257.1 GCA_902803625.1 uncultured Lachnospiraceae bacterium | reverse complement strand
GATGCTCGGAGTCACAGGGGGAGCCTTTGCACTGCTCTTCAGCAAGCTCTACAGAGCAGAAAGGGAAAGCCTTTTTGTAACGAGGTTTTTTCAGGGAAAGGTATGATCGAGGTGGTTTTATATGGCTGAGCAGGGTTCTGGAATAAACTGGATGAAATGGATACCGCTTTCAATAGGCGGTGTGATCTTCCTCGGGGTCTTGACACAGTCCGTGCTGATAGGTCTTTCCGCATATTTTTCTACCGGAAGCCTCGCGTTTTCCGGATCGGATATGAGCGGGATTCTTTCGCCGACAACCCTTATGTACGGCCTGGCCGAGATGGGTGTGATCCTCGCTTTCGTACTGGTGAGCAGCAGCGGAAGCGTGCTTAAGGCGTCGAAAAACATGCTCGGGGGAAAGACTGAGAGAGTTGAGGGATCCCTTGAAAACTCCCGCTGGATGGAGGAAAAGGAGAGAAACGAGCTCTTTCCGAAGACCCAGTTCAAGAAGCTTAAGGATCTGAAGAAGGACGGGATCCCGCTTTACGCGGTATATAACAGCAAGAAAAAGGATATGGACATAAATATAATCTCTCCGGCACACGGCATCATCATCGGTGCTACCGGTTCCGGTAAGACCACCACCTTTGTGAATCCCGTGGTCCAGATACTGGGACGTGCAAAGGCCGGGTCGTCCATGATATGCACGGACCCTAAGGGAGAGCTGTTCCAGCTTCACTCCAAGCTGCTGACGGAAAACGGATACAAGTGCATGGTTCTAGACCTCCGTGATCCCTACAGCTCCTTCCGCTGGAATCCGCTGGGATCGATCTTTGACGTGTATCAGGAGTATCTCCATATGGGTGACGATATTCTGGAGCACACCGATTCCGTAGATGATTATCCTGATCTGAAGAAGGTTCACGACAGATCACAGTTCAGTGACGGGGAACCCTGGTATGAGTGGCAGGGCTCTGCCTATGCGGTACGCATAGACCTGATAAACAAGGCCAGGGTGGAAAAGCAGAAGCTTTACGATGAATGCTATGAGGACTTAAACGACCTTATCTCGGTTATCTGCCCCATAGAGAATGAAAAGGATCCCGTCTGGGAGAAGGGTGCCAGATCCATAATCATGGCAACTGCTCTCGCAATGCTTGAGGACTCCGAGGATCCCAAGCTCGAGATGACCAAGGATAAGTTCTGCTTCTACAACATAAACAAGGCGGTGTCAAATTCTGAAAATGAATTTGCGGCATTAAAGGACTATTTCGAGGGAAGATCAAAGCTTTCAAAGGCGGTGGGTCTTTCCAAGCAGGTTCTGTCCGCTGCCGACCAGACCCTTTCATCATATATGAGTATTGCCTTTGACAAGCTCTCAATGTTCAATGATGAAGGACTCTGTGCCCTTACCAGTGCTACAGACATAAAGCCCGAGGAATTTGCCGACAGGCCGACGGCGCTTTTCTTAAAGATACCTGATGAAAAGGATACGAGACATGCCCTTGCGGCGGTATTTATCCTCTGTATTTACAAGGCGCTTATCAAGGTGGCATCCGCAAGAGAGGATCTTTCCCTTCCGAGGAACGTTTTCTTCCTCCTGGACGAATTCGGAAACATGCCGAAGATCGATAAGTTCGACAAGATGATCACGGTTGGCCGGTCGAGGAAGATCTGGTTTGAGATGATAGTGCAGTCCTTTGCCCAGCTAAAGAACGTCTACGGTGAAACAGTAGCGGATATCGTAAAGGGCAACTGCGGTATCAAGCTGTTCATCGGTTCAAATGATATGCCTACCTGTGAGGAGTTTTCAAAGCTCTGCGGTAATATGACTGTCAAAACCTCCAGTGTTTCATCGGGACTGAAGGACAAGACCGGTAATATCAACGTATCCACCCAGCTGCAGCAGAGACCGCTTATTTATCCGAATGAGCTTACGAGGCTGAACAATGCGAAGAGTACAGGTAATTCCATTGTGGTCACCTTCAATAATTATCCGTTGATGACCAAATTTACGCCTTCCTACAAATGTCCTTTATATGAGATGGGTCAGATGGATCTGACAGAAGTGAGGTCTAATGTGTTTTTCGGTGATGATGTGTACTACGATCTTGATGAGAGAAATTATCTGATACTTGATGAGGGAAAGGAAGAGGAGACAGGGGAAGAGTCCGAAGGAGCCGGGGCCGAAGGAGAAGCCATGGAAGCTGAGGATGATGTCATAAATGAAGATCCCGGGATTGAAGGGGAGGAATACGGGGATCCTCAGGAGGAGTATGATCCTGAATGGGAGTCTGATGAAGACGGCGGGGAGCCGGAAGATGAAGACTACTATGATGAAGACGAAGAGTATGAAGGGGATGAAGGGGATTATACTGAAGACTTGGAGGACGATATCCCGGATGAAGGATCCGATGATATCGATGAGGAGAGTGTTATGGAGATCATGGCTGACCTTATGAAGGATTATGAGGAAAGCTCATCAGAGTGGCTCTCCGATGATGAAATGGAGGAGGCAGCAGTCTGATAAATGGAGAGACTTAAAAGGTTACTTGGATACGCAACGGTATCACTGCTGTCACTGTGGATACTGTTTCTTGCTGTATTCGGGAACTCTGTAGAGATAAGGGCTGACGAAGAGTCATCATCGTCATCATCAACTACATCGTCTTCTTCCGGTACGGGGCAGAGCTTATATGATGCGCTGAGAGCTATCTACGGAGATTCATCTTCGTCCAGCAGTTCTTCCAGTTCATCATCCACCACGTCGTCATCCTCCACGGTGACGACGGAGCAGATAATGGAAAGGATGGAAACGGAACCCATAGGACCTTCCGTTGAAGAAGCATCGCTGGATGAGCTTTACCACGAAGATTACAAGGTGTATGAGGAGAAGCTGGGAGAAGATTACACCATATATACGAATGTAAAAAACGGCGGAGTCACCAACAGGCCGGTTGTGATAGATGTGCCAAAGGGCGTCGGGGTTTCCCTGAAAAAAGACGGATCCGACATGGCCTTTGCTTCAAAGCAGGTTTTGGACAGGGAGGGCAGCTATGTCCTGAACTTCTATATAGTATCAAATGGAGAAGATGTAAAGAATTTTGCTTCACAGACATACCTCAGGGCAAAGTTCCGCTTCAGGATACAGTATTCTCCCGGAGTCGCGGGAGTAGTCGGAGAGGGAGCCACGGAGGAAGAGGTCTCCGCAAACGAACTGACCGAGAGCCCGGAGTATCTGCCTGAGGATATGCTTCCGGATGACTTTGAATACGACGAAAGCGAATTCGAGAACCTTACTGAGGAGGAACCGGAGGAGCCGAAAGAGACTGCACCTCCCGAGGAAGAAGAGCTGAAGAGTGAGTACGACAGCGATATGGGCTACTACCGGAACACACTCCGAACCGGGGATTTCTTCTACAGCAACGTTCCAAACGGGGGTATCAGCAATGAGGGAGTGCTTGTTCAGGAAGCGGAAGGCCTGACCTTTACGGCATATATGAACGGGCAGCCCTTCGAGGATTTTGCCCCGGGAGAATACATACAGACCACCGGCAGCTTTGAGGTATATGTTTCCAAGGAAGGAGACAGTGCTTTCAGTCAGAAGTACAGCAAGGGAAATCCTGCAATAAGATTCCGGATCGTGAACGGACCGGTTTCCGATCTCCGTATTATCACCGCTCCGGACGGAATGACCATAAGAAATGTACGCTGTAACGGCCTGGATTTAAGCCATGAGGAAGCCTTCATAAGCAGGGATACCGTTTATCTTGCTTCGGACGGAGAGTACGAGCTTACTCTGGAGGATGATGCCGGAAGCAGGGATATATACTTCACCCTGGACACTGTTCAGCCTGTTGTATCGGTCGGAGTGCAGCCGAATGAGGCAACTATCAGCTATCTTAGCAATGATGTGTCACGAGCCGTTCTTTACAAAGGAGACGAGCTCGTAAGTGATCCTGAGCTTTTGCAGACTGTTACCAAACCCGGTAAGTACACACTGTATGTCTATGATAACGCGGGAAATTATACCGAGTCGGAGTTTACCGTGAACTACCGTATCAATGCAGCGGCAGTGATAGCCATTATCGCAGTGGTGGCACTCATAGCGGGTGTGATAATTTACCTTGTAAGGATGAAAAAGAAAGTGAAGGTAGTATAGCTTGTTCTATCCCACAATCTTAAGCTTCAATTCCATGATGAATGCACTCATGGATTTCATAGTGGAAAACCAGATCGTGGACATCATTAAAGGGGTGTTCTGGTCGGTTCAGGGACTTGCGATACAGCTATTAAGGGAGTACCTGTACACGCAGGCCTATTTCTTTCTGATTCTGCTGCTGGATCTGGTATGGGTGCTGGAGCAGGCCTTTGATGTATTTTCCGGAACCCAGATCGTGTATGTGAACGATACTGCGGGTAATGTCCTCGGACAGGAGGACTTTATGACCGCCGTATTTATCGGGAGTCCGGTGCAGAATGCCTACTGGTATTTTATGCTGGCCGCAACCGTTTTGTGTTTCTTTTTCACCATCATTGCGGTGATAAAGTCCATGGGAGAGGGTATAAGTGAGCTGAGAAGGCCGGTTACTGCGGTTCTGCGGCAGGCTTTCCAGGCAATTCTCACCTTCCTTCTCATCCCTACGGCCTGTATTGCGGTGATGAAGCTTGCAGGCGCCATTACGAGGATAATCTCACAGACTGCGGGAGAGTTCCAGGACCAGAGGATCACAGACATAGTTTTTGTTCTGATAGTAGGGGACAACTGGAAGTCGGAGGCGGGGAGAAAGATATGTTCAACCGGCAGGATGTTCTCAAAGCTCTCCAGCAGAAGCTACATAAAATGGAGAGATATAAATTATTTATATGCATATGTGGTCGTGATATTTATGATCGTGGTGATGATAACCATAGTTATGCAGGCGGTCATGAGGGCGCTTATGCTTGCGATCCTCTTCCTTACGAGTCCCTGGTTCGTATCAATGATACCACTGGACGGGGGGGAGAAATTCAAGAGCTGGAGAAGGCTCTTCGTGGGATTTTCCTTTGCCACCTTCGGACCTATTCTGGTAATGAGAGTATATAATATTCTCCTCGTAAACATCGGGATTTCGGGGGATATAAGCTTCGGCAGTGAATTCAATCCCTTTACTGGATGGATATTGAAGCTTGCCATAACCGGGTTCGGACTGGTAGGAGCCTGGCAGAGCCAGTATCTCATCCTTGAGATATTCAGCCCTGAAACGGTAGGGCTTCTGAAGCAGTCGCAATTCCTGGCAAAGATGGCCGGGGACACAGCAAAGAAGGCCGCATCTGCGGCGGCAGCATATGCAACCGGAGGCGCTTCCAAGGCAGGGGAAGCCCTGGGCGGCGCTCTTGCCAATATGAATAAAAACAGTAAGGAATGAATAATCTAAAGGAGATTCTGTGAAAGATTCTTCGGGCTTCGCCCTCAGAATGACATAAAGGGACTGATCAGGGGTAGATAAATGGAAATAGTTCAGCTTTGGGGTTTACAGGATGTATATGATTACATATATAAAAACATTCTGGATCCGGTATGGGAGTTTGTGAGCAGTTGTATCTCCACGGGCTTTACATACCTGGCCAATGGTATTTCTATTGCCTTAAATGCTGTCCTTAATTCGCTTTTCGGGGAGATTATAAGTATTTTCCTCGACTGGTTCTACGCAAAGTGGTTTGCTCTTCAGTCGGCGATACTGCTCCTTCTTGATTGTATAGAGGACTGCTTCAATATAGTGAGCGGGCTAAGTCCTGTTTATTTGAGGGCAGGAGGAGGCACCAGAGCGGTTACCGGCCGTGGAGTTCCCATACTTCTCGCGGTTTTCCAGCAGAAGGCTGTGCAGAATGCCATTATTGTGATGATAATCGTCGGATTCTGGCTCTGCTTTGCCATGGCGATCCTGGCGACAGCCAAAACCATCCTGGAGCTTGGGGGAGAGCAGAGTAAGCCGGTTACCCACGTTCTGAAGATGACAGCAAAGTCACTCCTGTATCTCGTGCTGGCGCCGTTTACCGCGGTGGCTCTGATCCTCCTTTCACAGGCCATTCTTACCACCATAGACAGGGGTTTGACCGAGGGAGAGGGAAAGACAAGCATTGCGAGGATAATCTTCTGCATATCTTCTCTTGATGCGATCGACACCTCGATCACATCGGATGGTGCCGAATATAATGTTAGCTACGCCGACGGGCCTTCCAAGGCATCTCTTACGGATAAATACAGGGCAAAGTTTTATTATGAGGATGACCATTTCCTTATTCCAAACTTTGTAAATCCGATCGTTGCAAGACTTACCTTTACCTTTTGGGGTTTTGACTACTTTATCAGCCTAGGCTGCGGTATCTTCTTTACCGTGATCATGTGTATGGTGCTGGCGGTCTTTATAGGCAGGATATTCGACGTCGTGGTGCTGCTTATCATAGAGCCCTTCTTTGTGGCAATGATGCCCTTTGACGACGGGGAATATTATAAGAAGTGGTTCGAGCTTTTCCTGGGGAAGCTTTTCCAGGGCTTTGGCTCTGTAGTCGGCATGAGGGTATATCTGATGATCCTTGAACAGCTCTTTGCCGGAAATATCAGCTTTTCAAATTCCAATTCTGTAGGAGCGAGACTTCAGGATTATCTCATTATGCTCCTTTTCGCAATGGGAGGCGGCGTTGCGGTACAGCATGTCGGACCTCTTATTACAGGTATCCTGAGTCAGGGAGCAGCCTCCGGAGAGCAGGCTTACGCTGCTGCCGGCGGAGCTGTCGGAAAGTATATTGCCAATAAGGAGATGGGATTCGTAAAGAAGGCGGCAACCTCCACAGCCAAGAAGATCGGCGGAGGCATTGGCATGGGAATAATGGAGATCGCCAAATTCCAGGGTAGACGCGGAGGCGCAGGAGGTGCCGGAGGCATCGGCGGTCCCGGAGGTATCGGCGGAGCAGCAGGCGCCGCAGGTGGTGCCGGAGGAGCCCTCGGAGCACTCGGGCAGTTTGTCGGAATGCGGCCTCAGGGAGGATCGGGCGGTAAGCCCGGCGCCATGGGAGCTATCGGAGGAGGCGGTGCCGTATCATCCATGCAGCAGTCCTTAAGCAGCGTTAAGACATCTGTAATGGCTGCAGGACTCATAAACAATAATCCTAAGGGAACCGGCGCTGATAAGGGCGGAAAGAAGGATGAGAAAGCGCCGAATGCAGGAAAAGATAATAAGGGAGTACAGATGAGCGAAATGCTGCAGGGAGTCGGAAACAAAAAGGGTTCCGAAGGCGACCAGGGCAGCTTCAGGGGAGGAAACCAGAGTAAAGGAAGCAATGCCGGAGGAGGAAAACCCGGAGGCGAGTCTCCTTCGAAAGGCAATAGCAGTGGAAAAAGTAGCAGCGGAAGTGTAAACAAGAGCAGCGGCGCTGGTAAGGCAGATCAGGGCAGCAGCAACAGCGATGGTCAGAAAACCATGCAGGATATAGTTTCCGGTAATCAGGACAACGATCCTCTGAACACTGCCTTTATAGACGACGGAAATGATGATGGCGGACGCTTTGACAGCGGAAGCGTAAACCAGGGAAGCAGCGGAAGCGTAAACCAGGGAAGCAGCGGAAGCGTAAACCAGGGCAGTGGCGGAAGTGTGAACCGGAGCAGCGGCGGAAGCGTAAACCGGAGCAGCAGCGGAAGCGCAAACCTGGGTAACGGCAGTGTTAATCAGGGTTCTTCCGGCTTAGGCAGCAGTACCGGCAGCAGCGGAGGCGGCAGCCAGAGTACTATGCAGGATCTGGTGGGAAATACCGGAGACAACGGTCTTGGCAGCGGACAGGCGACCATGCAGGATCTGGTTTCCGGAAATCAGGACAATGATCCTCTGAATACAGCCTTTATTGATGACGGAAACGATTCCGGAGGCAGCTTTGACAGCGGCAGCTTAGGAGGCGGAAGTCTAGGCGGCGGAAGTCTTGGCGGAGGCAGCTTAGGCGGCGGAAGCCTTGGAGGCGGCAGCTTAGGAGGCGGAAGTCTCGGCGGCGGCAGTCTGGGTGGCGGCAGCTTAGGCGGCGGCAGTCTGCGAGGCGGCAGCCTTGGCGGTGGAAGCCGCGGCGGCGGAAGTCTTGGCGGCGGACAGGTGACTATGCAGGATATAGTTTCCGGAAGTCAGAACAATGATGCTCTGAATACAGCCTTTATTGATGACGGAAATGACTACGGAGGCAGCTTTGACAGCGGCAGCCAGAGCAGCGGACAGGTGACCATGCAGGATATCATAGATGGTGGTGATGATCCGCTTAACAGTGGATTTATTAATTACGATAATGATGATGATGACGGAGCCTTTTAATATATGATGAGGGTTATTCCGAAAAGAACAAATGTGAGGATGGAGCTCTTCCGGGGCGTCGAGGTAGTTGACGTTATCGTCGGTGCGGTAGGAGCTCTTATAGCCATAAGCTTCGCTGTGTCCAATCTGCCGGCTAAGCTGATTTTTGCGGGAATAATGCTGGTTATCACCGTTACTCTTGTGATACCCCTTGGTGATGAAAAGGGTTATATGATCGTACTTTTCGGCCTCAGATTCTTTGGGCAGCCGAGACATTTTGTGAAACGGAGCAAGGTGGAGGACACGGGGAAAAAGAAGGACAGGGAGCAGCTGACGGTAGAGGATGTGACACCCTTTACCGGTATTGACGGAAAGTACATAGAGTACGGAGATAAGTATTCTGCTGTAGTTCTTAATATACCGTCTGTTGAATTCAGGTTCTTCACCCAGATCCGGCAGGACAATATGATCGACCGTGTTTTCGGAGGGATACTCAGAACCGCAGCGGATGATGAGGTCATCAACCTTGTTAAGCTTGATCAGCCCGTGGTATACGATGAGTTTATTTTAAGCGAACAGAGAAAGCTGGAAGAGCTGAAAGAGG
This sequence comes from uncultured Lachnospiraceae bacterium, assembly GCA_902803625.1. Lineage (GTDB taxonomy): Bacteria > Bacillota > Clostridia > Lachnospirales > Lachnospiraceae > NK4A144. The sequence continues at coordinate 7,577 of CADCQV010000257.1, read as the reverse complement.
CCTATCTTAACGGTGTCTTCAATAAGGATGAGCTTACCGTCAGAGTGGGTATTATCCAGGACAGGATAGAACATCTCCAGGAGATCGACTTCAGGAACAAGGTCTACATGCCCTTTCATTATCTTATGTTCATCTATAAGGACAGGCAGTTCCTTGACAGTCAGATAAAAAACGCCATACAGGACTTCGCCTCGGTAAATATGGAGTGCCACCAGCTGGAGGGGAGCGAGCTTGCCGTATTCCTTAAGTATAATTACGGTATGAACTTTGATGAGAGGGTGGCGAAGGAGATAAGCCCCGATCAATATATGGACTGGATCCTGCCGGATGAGATAAAGATAGGAACCAGAACAATACAGTATGACGACCTGATCACCCACAATTTCAGGCTTAGGGATTTCCCGGTGCTGGTGGGCAATTCCTGGGGCGCCGAGATGTTCAATACGGTTGGGACCAAGGTTATTATGAAGATGTCTCCCATAGAGAGGGGGAAGGGCATAAGACAGATCGACCGCTCTCTTGAAGAACTCAGGGATCAGAGGAACAGTACCGGAAAGGCCAGCCGGATAATCGACCTGGACAGCCAGATACAGGCCCTGGCTCATGTACTCCGCTCCATGCAGGGTGAGAATGAGACATTGTTTAATGTAAACGTCTTTCTGCAGGTAAATGATTACGAGCTTTCGGAGCAGAAGAAGAGTACTTATAAGACTAAGGCGGATCCGAATTCCAGAAAGAAGAGGGTGCGGCAGGCTTTGTCCGAAGAAGGCTTCAGGGTCACGGATATGTTTATGCAGCAGTTTGAAGCCTATTCATCCGAATCCCTTTCCGGTTATGATGCCTTTGAGAGATATAAGAGGGGCATACACTCCACCTCCTGTGCAGCGGTATTTCCCTTCGTATATAAGAGCCTGTGCGACGAGGACGGACTTTATATAGGAGATTCATCGGGGATCCCCGTATTCATCAATTTCTTCAGAAGGGACTCCGAGAGGGTAAATTCCAATACCGTTATTATAGGAAAGTCCGGTTCCGGTAAATCCTATGCCACGAAGAGCATACTCGCACAGCTTGCGGCCGAGGATTCAAAGATATTCATACTGGATCCCGAGAATGAGTACACAAAGATGGCAGCGGGATTGAACGGAAAGATCATAGACGTGGGCTCTGCAACCCAGGGTAGACTGAATCCCTTCCATATCATCACCTCTCTTTCGGATGATGAAGAGGACAGTGAGGAAGCGGAGGAGAATGCAAAGGCGAATACCTTCTCCACCCATCTGCAGTTCCTGGAGGAATTCTATCGCCAGATACTGCCGGGGCTTTCTCCCGAGGCACTGGAATTTTTAAACAGCCTTACAACCAGTATGTATACAAGCCGGGGTATAGATCAGGATACGGACTTTTCAAAGCTGTCTCCTTCGGATTATCCCACCTTTAATGATCTGTATGACGATATACTGGAGTCTTTCCAGACGGGCTTTTCGGATAATGATTATACCAAGGCGATCCTCAGAACCCTTATGGCCTCTATTTCCAAGTTTGCAGAGGGAGGCAGGGACTCTACCCTCTGGAACGGCGAAGCAACCATAACCACTGAGGAAAACTTTGTGGTTTTTGATTTCCAGTCCCTTCTTGCAAATAAGAACGGTACCATAGCAAATGCCCAGATGCTGCTCGTATTGAAGTGGCTTGATAATGAGATAATAAAGAACCGTGAGTACAATATGATGTACCACGCCAACCGGAAGATCGTAATAGTAATAGACGAGGCGCATGTATTCATAGATGACAAGTATCCCATAGCTCTGGACTTTATGTTCCAGCTTGCGAAGCGTATCAGAAAATATAACGGTATGCAGATAGTCATCACACAGAATATCAAGGATTTCGTTGGTACGGAGGAGCTTGCCAGAAAGTCCACAGCGATAATAAACGCAAGTCAGTACAGCTTTATTTTCCCGCTGTCGCCCAATGATATGACAGATCTGATAAAGCTCTACGAGAATGCCGGAGCCATAAACGAAAGTGAACAGGATGACATAGTTAATAACGGAAGAGGACGGGCCTTTGTCATTACCTCCCCGGGTGAGAGGACCAATGTGGACATTGTGGCAGGGGAAGGTATAGAGGCACTGTTCACGATGACATAAATAAAGAGGATTGGGAAGAAAAATGAAAAAAACACTGCTCGGAATCATAGTTTTGTCGATTTTCACGGCTTCTTTCCTGACCGGCTGCGGAGAAAAAAAAGCAGATGTGCCTGCCACCGCGGAGGAGGGGATACTGAGGGTCGGGATAGTTGACGGAAAAGACAGATTCGCAAAAAATGAAGCCGGAGCCCCGGTAGGTATAGAAGCAGACCTCGCAAGGAGAGTGGCTGACGCGGGAGGATATGCCATCCGTCTCTCGCTGGTGAATGACAGTGATGCCCTTTTAAGCGGAATGCTGAACGGAGAATACGATCTGGGCTTTGGAAGAATAACGGATACGGATCAGAGGATAGGGAATCTGGCGGTTTCGGTTCCTTATGGCAAGGGTTGTCTTTACCTGGCAACCCCGAAGAGGAATTATCTGAACTGCTTAACCTCCATCCATACCGGGACACTGGGTTTCACCACCAGAACAGAGGGAATAAAGGATGAGGTAAACGGTATAGATTCTATAGTGAATCAGCCTTACACAGATATTTCCCTGATGTCGGATGACATAGCCATGGGCAATATACTGGCGGGACTGGTGACGGAAAGGGAGGCCATATCCATGATAAATGACAGGATACAGGCCCAGGAGCTCCTGAATTCCCCCAGAGAGAGCTATGTGGCACTGGCTCCGGAGGGGTCCCCCCTTATTGAAACGGTGAACGGAGTCATCGGGGATTTCAGGCTCGAGCAGGCCGGGATACCGAATGAATAAAGATTCTTCGGGCTGCGCCCTCAGAATGACAAGGAGGCTGCGCCCTCAGAATGACCTGTCATCCTGAGCGAAGCGAAGGATCTTTTACGGGGCACTGCCGCACATAGTGCGTCAAAACGTGCCCGAAAAATGTCCACTGGACATTTTTCCATCCTGAGCGAAGCGAAGGATCTTATAGGCGAAGCGAAGGATCTTTCCACAACAGTAATAACAGTCTTAACAGGAGGTTTGAGATATGTCAGAAAAAGTAGTATACAAGCTCAGAGAAAGGGTAGATGCCAATAATGCACAGGAGGTGCAGAAGGAGCTGGAAGAGGTGACCGGTGACGGTTCCATCGATCTGGTGATCGATTTTGCTGATAATAAGTATGTGAGCTCTGCAGGGCTTCGTGCCGTACTTTTCATACAGAAAAAAATGAAAAAGGGAGGCGGCAGTGAGACACTGATCAATGTGTCGGATGCGGTCAAGGAGATATTTGATGTGACCGGTTATTCCAGATTTTTGGTGATCGAATAAAAAAACAGGCTCATTTTCCGAAATCATCTGTATATATAATTAGAAAGGGGGATGATGAGTTGGCCTTTTTTGACAGTCCGAAAAATATGGCTCTCTGGAACAAGGAACTGGCAAGTCTGGATGCGGAGAGAGAACGGCGGAAGGAAGAAGGATATAGGCCGGAGATGAAGGTTATTGACGGAAGCGGCCGGGCAAGCCGGACAGCTGGAAATAACCCTTATGTACGCCGTATCACCCTAAAGGAGCTGGAGGAAATAGAGAGGAGAGCCAGGGCAGAATCGGGCGGATCCGAAATGACCGGAGGTATGCAGAAGAAAGCCCATAGACAAAACAGCGGTCCGTCAAGGGAAGCCTCTGCGGTAATGTGATGAAAAAAACCGGAATAAGGAAGAGGCTTGTATTTCCGGTACTCCTGATCTTTTGCTGGTTCCTCCTGACTGCAGCAGGCAAACCGAGAGAAAAGGTGATTCTGGAAGCAGATCCGGTGCTATCCGCAGAATATACAGACGACAAGTTCAGATACACCATGCCGAACGGGGCATATTTCACAATGAGCTGTCCTCTGGGAGGGATCACGGATGAAGCTGTGGAAGTGATGACAGGGAAGGATGCCTGGATAGTGTCTTTTCTGGAGGACGGGGAGTCCTGTTTTCCGCAGCAGGATTACCACTCGGTCAGCGAGGCTCTGGCAAGCGTGCCGGATCACGTGATAAGGAGTGCATCACTTGAAAAGAAAGGTTCCTATCTCTTTCACATAAGGAGTACGGTGACCGACAAGAACGGGAGAGAGACATATGATGTTTACGGAGGATTCCGTATAGTGGCAGCGAATGTTCCCATAGGCTCCTCCTATATCGAAGCTCCTTATGATTATGTGGTAACAGAGATAAGGCTCAATGGAAAGAAGCTAAATACAGCCGGGGGAGAAAGGGCGGAGCTTGTACGGGACGGACAATATGAGATGCATTTCAAACCCGTAAGGGGCAGTCTTCCCGAATGGACATCAGTTTTTTCAAGGGATACCACGGCACCTGCACTTATTTTCACTCCGAAGCTTTCGGGGGATCCGGAGGAAAAACCGGTCAGCTTCAAACCTACGGAGTCAGACGCAAAAATACGGGTACTTCTGAACAACACGGAGGTCACCCTGCACAATATGACGGCGGCTGCCAATGGGAGATACATTGTCACGGTCTCCGACTCCGCCGGAAACAGTAACGAATATTCCTTCAGCGTGAAAGTGAAGGAAAAAACCTCTGCTTTGCCTTATTTTGTAATAGTGCTCATCATTGTGGTACTGTCGCTATCAATAGTGGCCTTTGAGCACAGGAGAATGAGGATCATATAGAAACAAATAATTATTTATAGAAAAGGAGAACAAAACATGAAGAACATTATGACTAAAGCAAAGTACCCGTTGACACTGCTCACTTTTGCAATTTTTACTTTTGCAAACAGCACACTTGTATTTGCAACTGACAAGGCCAGCAGCAGCGCCTCCTCAGGCGGAAGCGGAGCAATGGATTTCTCAGGCGCAGCGTCTCCTGTTGTAAGTCTTATCAACAGCCTTATAGGACCTGTTATTTCCGTAGTTGTAGCCGTAGGTGCGATCTACTGTGTTATCCTCGGCGTGAAGCTTGCAAAGGCAGATGAGCCGCAGGAAAGAGAAAAGGCCAAGATGGCATTGAAGAACGCTATAATAGGATTCTTCCTCATATTCATACTTATTGTTGTTATGAGACTTATGGTTCCCACACTTGTAACCTGGGTTGAGAACAGCACCAAGACAACAATGAATGTAACTTATTGATCAGGTATTGAATAAGTGAAGGCAGCATCCGTGAAGACCGTAAAGAAATCATATGATCGAAATACGTTCCTTAAGCGGATGCTGTCTTTTTTTGTTGCCTTTTCCCTTGTGCTGCAGCTTTCCGGATGCGGGGGCGGAAGCCTCGTTAACGAGTCCATGCCGGAACCCATAAAAAAAGACGAAATAAGCGTAAATGCATTAAATCAGGAACCGCCAACAAAGAGGGAAAAGGAGGAGGTTGATTTCTCCACAGACAGATTCGGCGTGGATGGAGTCAACGCCTTTTACATACTTCCGGGACTTGAAAATATTCCGGGAGCCATGGCCTGCTTTGAGGTGCTGGATTACAATTCCCTGGGGGAATTTGTATATTACTATGTGACTCCCTGCTATGCGGCTCCTGAGGATATCGAGGAATATAACAGCGGTTCAAGGAAGAGCGGAAAGGTGGAGGACAGGGATACCATGCCCGATCCCGAGGGCAGAAGGGAAGACTACGAATATGATGCAGAGGTTTTGATGTCCTATAATCCGGACAGCGGCAAATACCGGGTCATGCTCGCAAAGACCTATGAAATAGATAAGGTCAATGAATTTGATCCCGAGAAAGAGGGGCGGCCCTATTTTTACCTTATAAAGCAGGAGGATAGTACATATGATGCGTTCATATCGGAGAGAGCTCTTGCCTGTAAGGTAGCAGGCAGGGAGGAATATCTGATAGTCGATCAGGGAAGCCTTTCCGGTATGGTATATGATGCCTGGGGCAATAAGAAGTTTACGATGACATACAAAAACACTCTGGATAATGAAGCAAAAAATAAGCAGGACAGCCTGTATAAGCTGCGGATCGACAGAACACGTATGTCAGACACTGACAGGTTCGAAGGAGATGAAAAATTTGATAAATGGCTTGATTCGTCGGGAAAGAATGATCAGGGCGTAAAACCCGGAGGTGCAGGGGACAATCCCATGAATGTCCTCATTACAGGAGTGTCCATGACGGATTCCTATGAATCATATCTCGGCGCAACTTTCTTTCTCGGGGATAATCCAATGGCTGCTTCTGCAGAGATCAGTACCACATACATGATCTACAGACAGTCTCTTGATACCGGGAACGGAGCAATGCCCTATATTTCCGTAAACTATAACGCGGATAAGCAGAGGGAGACGTGGCTGTCACTGGACAACAAATTTTTTAAGAGTTATGACGAATACAGAAATACTCTGGGCTACAGTATGGATGATCTGAAGTCCGGAAAGTCCGGTGATGAATATAAGGACGATTTTTCACCCTTTATCGCCGGAGATGAAAAGGGAGATGCCTCTGTATTTATCGAGATACCGGATATTGCCGACATTCCGTCTTCATGGTTTGATCATAATTTTATGACCGGACTTTTTAAGGACAGCGGAGCAAGAGAGTCTGATATTAATTTTCTTATATACCTTCTTGAACATAAAAATGATATAAACGACTACGACAGAAGGGTGATGCTTTTAACGCATCTCACGTCTTTGGATATTCCTGCAAAAAGAGCTCTGCAGACCATTGTGGCGGATGCTCTGCCAAGGGGGATGAAGGAAAAGAACGCGGATAAAGACTCTGCATCCACTCTTGCTTTCTTTAATGACTACGGGTGGATCCTTAAACCCGGAGAATATCAGGACGGGTCTGATATCGGTTTTTATACCCTGGCGCCCGTAAATGTGTATGGCGTGAGCAAGATGTCTGATCATACCCTGAGTATGGTTTCTTCAAACGGTATTTACAAGAATTACATTGCTCCCGTGGACTATTTTCCTGAGGACTCGGATAATCTGAACTATGAAGAATCCATAAAAAAGAATTATCAGACCAAACTCGAAATGGAGCCCTATGAAACGGAAGAGAAAAGAAAACGTACCTGCTATATTTATGACCTTGAGACTGCTGATAAGCAGAAGGAGGAAGTGATAAAGGAGTCAGGGCTTTCGGATGATGTAAAGGCGACTATTGATGAGATCACGGATATCCTCCGGACAGATACCGAAACCTGGCAGAATCTGGAGCTTGCCTGGCTTGTAAATGAGGCTACCAGGGACATGGAGGAGCTTCTTGACGAGATCGCGGAAAAGGCTGAGGATGCTAATGATGACGGGGATCTTGATGACGATAAGTATGAAGAGATCGAGGACTTCGTGGAAGAGCAGGAAGAGGACATGGAGGACAAGGATCCCGAGAACCTGTATGAAGAGATGAGGGAGGATGCAGAAGAGAAGCATGATAAGGGGCAATTAAGCGATGAAGAGTATGAGCAGATTCTGAAGACCATCGACAAGGCCGAGGAAGAT
>CADCQV010000256.1 GCA_902803625.1 uncultured Lachnospiraceae bacterium | reverse complement strand
TGAAGCCGCTTATTTCGAGAGCCGGAACTACAGGGATATCTTTAACGAGCTGTCCCGCAATATGGAGCTCAGGTCCTCCAATGCCGATTTCTACACGGTGCAAGGGGAGAAGTACATCTTCTTTACAGCCGATGTTCCCTTTACTCTCTTCCGTATACAGGGATATATGGAGCCGGATATCATGACCCGGGGGCTGCTTGATGCATCCACCATTGTCATCTATGCCTTTGCCTTTCTGCTCATTCTTTATGCAATAGGAAGCCTGTATCTCATCATTGCAACGGAAAAGGCGGAAGAGAGCGATGAACTGAGAAAGGCAAAGCGTCAGGCTGAGGAAGCGAACAGGGCGAAGAGTGACTTCCTTGCAAGCATGTCCCACGAGATCAGGACTCCCATCAACGCTGTCCTTGGAATGGATGAGATGATCATCCGGGAAAGCGATAACGAGCACATCCTGGAATATGCCTCCAATATCAACAATGCGGGCAAGTCCCTCCTGAACCTCATAAACGATATCCTTGATTTCTCAAAGATAGAGGCGGGGAAGATGGAGATCCTCTCCGACGAATACAAGACCAGCTTTATGATCACGGATCTTGTGAACATGGTTGCTGTCCGTGCACATAATAAGGGACTGGAGCTTGTGGTAAATGCGAATCCTGATCTTCCCTCCGTGCTTCTCGGAGATGAGGACAGGGTGAAGCAGTGTATTCTGAATATCCTTACCAATGCGGTCAAATATACGGAAAAGGGCACTGTTACCTTTGATCTCAATTTCGAAAAGGAATCGGATGATGAGATAATGCTGGAAGTCAGCGTCAAGGATACCGGAATCGGCATAAAGCCCGAGGATCTCGAAAGGCTGTTCTCGCCCTTTGAACGTGTGGATCTTCAGAGGAACAGAAATATCGAGGGTACCGGTCTCGGACTCAGCATAGTAAAGAATCTCTTAAATCTCATGGGCTCTGCTCTTGAGGTCAGCAGTGAATACGGTAAGGGTTCCGAGTTCTCCTTTAAGCTTAAGCAGAGGGTTGTGGACTGGAAGAGGATGGGTGACTTTGCTGAAGCGTATAAGAAGTCTATCCTTAACCAGAATAAGTATACAGAACTTTTCCGGGCTCCGGATGCGTCCCTTCTGGTGGTTGACGATACCGAGATGAACCTTACGGTATTCAAGGGACTCCTTAAGAAGACCAGGATCAGGATCGATACCGCTGTAAGCGGAAATGATGCATTAAAGCTTGTAAGATCCCATCACTACGACATGATGTTCATAGACCACCGTATGCCGGTGATGGATGGTATCGATACCCTTAAGGCCATGAATGAACTGGTGGATAATAAATGCCGGGGAGTTCCCTGTATCGCCTTCACCGCCAATGCGGGGGCAGGCTCCAGAGATAAATACAGAAGCTACGGCTTTGATGATTATATCTCTAAGCCGGTTTCTCCTTCCGAACTGGAGGAACTTATCATACGTTATCTGCCGCCGGAGAAGATCGATATCATAGATCCCGAGGATGCGGAAATCGATGATGCAAATGCAGATGCCGGAGAAGTTGATGAGAACTTCGTCGCTGCCTACCGTGAGGCTGAAAACTTAAGCTACAACGTTGCTATAGCAAGCTGCGGAGACACCGCTGTGCTAAAGGATTCCGCCATCACCTTCTATAAGACCATTGACGAAAGAGCCGAGGAGATCAAGAACCTGGCGGATAAGCGGGATATCCAGAATTATACCATCAAGGTGCATGCCCTTAAGAGCTCGGCGAGGATAGTGGGCGCAGTCAATCTCTCGGTCATGGCTGAGTATCTCGAGCGCTGCGGTAATGAGAACAATATCGACGAGATCCTGGCTAAGACGGATGCTCTCCTTGAAGACTACAGAGCAATAAAGAATTCCATGAACTTCATCTACACAGACTACCTTAAGAAGGATGAGGAAGATGAAGACAGCGCATTAAAGAATCTCTTTAAGGAGGCTCTCCGCCGGGAGACCCTTATGACCTTTATCTTCAATGTGAGAAATGCTGTTGAGAACTTTGATTACGACAGTATTAAGGATGATATCAGGCTGATAAGGGAATATAAGCTTACGGATGAACTTGACAGTGAGCTGAAAAAACTGGATGATGCGGCAGATGCCCTGGAAGAGGACAGGGTGCTGGAGATCCTTAGCACTTTGGAGACTATACTATAAAAAAATCGACGAAACACACCTTCGGTATTTTTCGCCTGAAAAAAATCGACGAAAATCAGCTGACGATAATTTTCGTCGAAGCACGAATTTCGTAAACGAAATTCGTGCTAAGAGCCGCTAGACAGACTCGAACTGTCGACCTACGCATTACGAATGCGTCGCTCTACCGACTGAGCTATAGCGGCATTTGAAAATCAGCTTTTTTAGTTTACTATACACTAATGTAAAAATCAAGGTAATTATTTTTCCGCTCAGCTGCAGAATCGCAGCTTACGTATGAAAGCCTTGAAAATCAAAAAAAGAAAGGGAGTGTGTTTTATGAGAATCAGTGATTCGGTAAGGTATGTGGGTGTTAATGACCATAAGGTGGATCTTTTCGAGGGTCAGTATGATGTGCCGAACGGCATGGCATATAATTCATATGTAATCCTTGATGAGAAGACCGCGGTAATGGATACGGTTGACCTGAATTTTAAGGATGAATGGCTTCAGAATATCGAAAGGGAGCTTTCCGGAAAGAAACCGGATTATCTCGTTGTTTCCCATATGGAGCCGGACCATTCCGCAAATATAAGGAATTTCCTTGATAAATATCCGGAAACGACTGTGGTCGGAAATGCCCAGACCTTTAATATGATGGGCCAGTTTTTCGTGCTTCCCGCTGATATGAAGAAGCTGGTGGTAAAGAATGGTGATACTCTGGAGCTCGGAAAGAATACGCTGACCTTTGTCTTTGCTCCGATGGTACACTGGCCGGAGGTCATGGTAAGCTATATGACTCCGGAGAATGTTCTCTTTTCCGCTGATGCCTTCGGCAAGTTCGGTGCTCTTGATGTTGAGGAGGACTGGGCCTGCGAAGCGAGAAGGTACTATTTCGGTATTGTCGGAAAATACGGCGTGCAGGCGCAGAATCTTCTGAAGGCCGCTTCAGGGCTGAAAATAGAGGTTATTTGTCCGCTACATGGTCCCATACTTACTGAAAATCTGTCGTACTATCTGGATCTCTATGATAAGTGGTCAAGCTACACACCCGAGGATCCCGGCATAATAATCGCATATGCTTCCGTATACGGACATACAAAGGAGGCTGCTGAGCTCTTAAAGGAGCTTCTGGAAAAGAAGGGAGCACCAAAGGTTTCTATCACGGATCTTGCAAGGGATGATATGGCCGAGGCAGTTGAGGATGCTTTCAGGTATGACAGGCTTGTGCTTGCGACACCCACCTATAACGGTGATGTTTTCCCGTTTATGAGGACCTTTATCGATGCACTTCTTGAAAGGAATTATCAGAAGAGGAAGATAGGGATAATTGAAAACGGCACCTGGGCACCTATGGCTGCTAAGGTTATTAAGGGGATGTTTGAAAAGAGCAAGGATATTACCTTCGTGGAGCCGGTTGTGACCGTGAAGTCCGCTTTGAATGACGAGAGCCGCGCGATGCTTGAGGAGCTGGCGGAGGAGATGAAGTAGCAACTCATATAATCGTTGCTTCGCAACTCCCGCAATCTCTGTGCTTTGCACTTTTTGTTCGAATATGCTGCGGATTGCTTCGCGCTGGCGCGCTCCCGCAATCGTCTGCCGGCACTCGCATATCCGAATGATCGCATAAATGCGACATTCGTACTTTTAAAATACAGAGATTGCTTCGTTGCTTCGCAACTCCCGCAATCGTCTGCCGGCACTCGCATATCGCTCCGCTCGTATACACTCGCGTAGCTTTTATGCTCGTGTCGGACAGGTCCTCTAATGCATATCCGAATGATCGCATAAATGCGACATTCATACTTTTAAAATACAGAGATTGCTTCGTTGCTTCGCAACTCCCGCAATCTCTGTGCTTTGCACTTGTTGTTCGAATATGCTGCGGATTGCTTCGCGCTGGCGCGCTCCCGCAATCCTAAACGGCATTCGCATTCCGCGCTATTCGCGCTACATGCTTATGCCGTTTACGCGTCAAATAAAATATTGATCCGGTATGCAAGCATACGGATCAATATTTTACTTGACTTTGCATATTCGAGCACGGTACGGGAGTCGGACCCGCCTCCTCAGCTTGGGAAGCTGATATACTACCGATGTACTAACCGTGCTTAAGCAGTGTTGAAATGAACGTGTAAGTTCAATGTGAAGCTCTGTGGGTTCCACGGAGCTTTTTTATAATACGGTATTTTTCGTAATAAGTCAAATCTAACTCCTTATGCTGCTTCACTCAGGATGTGTAGTGACTTTGAGACCTCCTTGTGGTAAGATAGACAGTGTTTATTTATTCGGGATCCTTATTATTCTGAATAGGTAAAACAGGTATTATTCGGCAAGGCTTCATAGGGGATATGAATATTTTGATGATCGTTCCGAAGGACGATATGGCAGATGAGCTGTATACGCTTCTTTCGGAGGATTTTAATATAATACGGACTGACAATGAGGAAGAAGCATATGGTATTCTGTCAGACGGTGCGAGTAAGATAGAGGCTGTTCTTCAGGATCTTGGCTCTGCAAGGGAGAACGGTTTTTCCTTTATTAAAAAGGTCAATGCCGATCCCATATTCGCCGCGGTTCCTGTTATAGCCATAAAGGAGAGCATGCCCGAGGATAAAGATATGGACTGCTTTGATGAAGGGTTTTCCGATATCATTAGTCCTCCGGGTTTAAGACCTCATATCGTCAAAAGAATAATGAATGCAGTCCGTGCGAAGGATTCCTTAAGCTTTTCTGAGATCGAGAAGATGTTAAAGGAGCTTCCCTCGAATATCTACCTGAAGGACAGGGAAGGAAAGTATGTCTTTGCGACCCACTACTGGCATCACCTTAATAATGCTTCCGATCCGGGATGGACGATCAGGGGGAAAACGGATCTTGAGATCAGGAAGGACAAGGAAAATGCCAGAAAGGCTATGGAGTCCGACAAAAGGATCATCGAGACCGGGGAGGGAACAGGCTATGTCATCGAGGAAAATGATGACGGTGTGAGAGAGTTTCTGCAGCTGATCAAGAGACCTTTATTTGATGAGGAGGGAAAGGTAAAGGGTATTATCGCCCTTATCAATGATGTTACCGAGATCGAGCTCCTAAAGATAGAGCTTGAAGAACGGACAAAGACGGATCCTCTGACCCATCTTCTGAATAAAACCGCTACACAGGAGCTTATCAGTATGATGGTCAAGAATTACCGGGGCAGGGGAAGACCGAAAAGATGCGCTCTAATGATGATAGATGCGGATAAATTCAAGCTCGTGAATGATCTTTTCGGACATGCCGTCGGAGACCATGTGCTTGCCATGATAGGGCATATCATCCGTCAGACCTTTAAGGGTATGGACGTTGCAGGCCGCATAGGCGGGGATGAATTCATGGTCTATTTAAGGGATATAGTCTCTGCCGAAAATGCAGGAGTACTTGCAAATGTCCTTATTAACTCCGTGAAGGAACACTTCTACGGAGAGGAGATTGAAGGATATGTTTCGCTGTCCATTGGGATCTCTCTTTTCCCGGATCATGGAAAGAGCTTTGAGGAGCTGTATCTGGCAGCAGACAGAGCCCTGTACTGTGTGAAGGAAAACGGCAGGGACGGATACAGGATCTATGACGGAAGCGAAAAGGAACACAGAAGTAAAGCTTAGAAAGAAGGTAAAAAATGGCTGAACAATCAGTACTGGCGTACACCTGTCCGGAGTGCGGGGGCTCTATGCTCTTCAACCCCAAGGAAGGGAAACTCAAATGTGAATACTGTGATTCACTTTTCACCAAGGAAGAGGTGGAAAAATATTTCGCCGAAAAAGAGCAGAAGATGGCGGATAAGGATCAGAACAAGGAATGGGGTGAAGAAGAGGATTCCATGCGTGGATATAACTGCTCCTCCTGCGGCGCTGAGCTTATGGCGGACCAGAATACCGCTGTGATGAGATGCCCATACTGCGGAAACCAGACCATAGCACCGGTACAGTTTGCGGGTGCATTAAAGCCTGATTACGTGCTGCCCTTTGCTTTTGAGAAAAAAGAGGCCATCGCAAAATACAAGGAATATTACGATAAGCGTTTCCTGCTGCCGAAGGACTTCAAGGTTTCATCGAAGATAGATGAGATACAGGGCGTGTATGTGCCTTTCTGGCTTTTCAGCGGAACCGCGGATGCCAGCTGTAAATATGATGCCAGAGATACAAAAACCCAGGGCAATTTTGAGATCACCGATTTTTACGAGTGTAACAGAGAGGGCAAAGTTGGCTTTAAGCATGTTCCCGCCGATGCCTCAGTCCGTATGGCGGACGACCTTATGGATTCCATAGAGCCTTATAAGTTCGATGCCCTTGAGGAATTCACCACTGCTTATCTCCCGGGCTTCCTTGCGGAAAGATTCGATGTCAAGGAGGATGAGGACAAAAAGAGAGCTGAGAAGAGGGTGGAAGAATCCGTTAAAGAAAAAATGAGGAATACTGTTAAGCATGATCAGTGCAATCCTATGACGGAGGACGTCAGGATACACTTCAATGATACAAAATATGCCCTTCTTCCGGTCTGGCTTCTTACAACAAACTGGAACGGAAAGACCTGGACCTTTGCAATGAACGGCCAGACAGGGAAATTTATAGGTGACCTTCCCGTGAGCAAATCGAAGCTTTCACTGGTCGCTGTAGGGACATTTATCATATCCCTTATTGTCACTGGACTCATCTTTTCATTTTCATAAAAGGGAAGGAGAAAAACTATGTTATGTATTATATTATCGATAATAATTACGGTAATTGTGGTTTATTTCTGTTATAAGAGCATGAAACCCGTTTCCCAGGCCTCCAATGCAACAAATTACATGGACAGCGACGTGAAGCTTAGTCTGGAAACTGAAAAGTTTATAAGAACCGAGAAAAAGAGGAAAAAGGATGACTGAGAATCCGGTCAGATCCTAAGGGGATCAGAGCATGGTTGATTATACAGAAGGAAAAGGATACCAGTATCATATACATACTAATAAGGACAATGTCGGCGGATATGTCATCGTTACCGGTGATCCGGGCAGATGCGAATCCATAGCCCGGTATCTGGATGATCCCGAACTTATAGCATCGAACAGGGAATATACCACGTATACAGGCAGTCTGTGCGGCGAGAAGGTAAGTGTGACCTCTACCGGTATCGGCGGTCCCTCTTCTGCGATAGCATTTGAGGAATTATATAAATGCGGTGCCCATACCCTGATCAGGGTAGGTACGTGTGGAGGCATCCAGCTGGATGTCAAGGGAGGGGATCTGATCATTGCGACAGGTGCCATCAGGATGGAAGGAACGACCAAGGAGTATGTTCCTGTGGAGTTTCCGGCTGTTGCAGATTTCGAAGTGGTACAGGCTCTGGTCTCCGCAGCAAAAATAAGCGATCTCCCTTTTCATGTGGGTGTGGTTGAGTGTAAGGATTCTTTCTACGGGGAGATGGATCCCACAGAATTCCCGGCAGGTTATGAATTGGCATCCAAGTGGAATGCGTGGAAGGAATGCGGTGCACTCGCCAGTGAGATGGAATCAGCCGCATTGTTCATCTTCGGGTCATTCAGAAGGTGCCGGACAGGTACTGTACTGTTGGCATTAGATAATCAGGAGAGAGAGAAGGCAGGATTGCCAAACATTCAGAACCATGATGTGGACAGAGCCATCGGCGTTGCGGTTAATGCCATAAAACAACTGATAATGTCTGAATAGTACCACCTTTGATACACTTCCCGGTAAATGGTCAGGCAGGGTGTCTTATTTGACAAAAAATCATAATAATGGCATTATAAAAAGAACGTTTATACTATTTAAGGATTTGTATGTATGGATAATTTAAGCGGACTCAGTCCTGAACAACAGGCATTATTTGCCAGTATAATGGGAAATTCATCACAGGTTGCGGCTCATAACCCCGTTATTCCTGACATAGCCCAGGCTGCTCCCGCTCCGGCGGCCGCTCCCGCACCTGCACCTGCTCCCGCACCTGCCGGAGGAGGAGATGACGGCAGAATCTTAAGCCAGGCGGAGATAGACGCTCTTATTGCGTCAATGGCGAATTAGGGGCAGGGTATGCCTACCGTAAAGGTTAAAGGCAGCTTTCCCGTGGAGGATATGCCGATAATACCCATGGCAGTCTTTGAGTGCTTTCTTGCCATCATGTTTTTTACCTGCAGGGCAGCAGATGTTTTTCTTGCCGAAGTGATTTTCGGTCTTCTATGGTTTTTCCTAACGGTTTTCATATGGTTAAAAGCTCAGTTTTGTGTCACCGGTGTCGTTGTCACAAAGCATTTTATTGTTGTAAAGCATGGTAACGAGATAAAGCATCAGATACCCATAACAGAGGTCAGATCCGTGGAGATCGGAAAAAGCGGATCTGTCACGGTACATGGCTTAAAGAACTACAGGGTCGGAAAGATGCGTCAGGCTCATGCCTTCGAACAGATGATAAATAAAATGATAAGCTAAAGACTATTCCGCATTACCTTTTCAAGCTCCAGTGCGCGGTTAAACCAGCTGTGATGAAGCCTGGCGTTTTCATATCCCCTGATGGCGATATCCTTTATTCTTTCAGGATCCGACAGAAGAGCGGAAACCTTCTCTCCAAGATTTTCAATATCCCCGATATCAAAGAAAACTATATCCTCCATATCGCTAAACTGTTCTTTTAGAGCCTCTGAAGGGTCTGAGAGGCTCAGGGCACCGTTAAGGCAGGTATTGTAGACCCTGTCGTGGCCGCCCTTCTTAAACCAGGGCATGATATTAAGAGAGATCCTGGAATTTGCAATGGCTTTAAGACAGCTTATGGAATCTACGTTA
This sequence comes from uncultured Lachnospiraceae bacterium, assembly GCA_902803625.1. Taxonomy (GTDB): domain Bacteria; phylum Bacillota; class Clostridia; order Lachnospirales; family Lachnospiraceae; genus NK4A144. The sequence goes on along the minus strand of CADCQV010000256.1, from coordinate 1,047 downwards.
CCCATATTAACGATATTTTCGGGGTGGCGGCAGTCAAGCTCATCATAGCCCGCACCGTAGACAGTGATCTTTATTCCGGCGTCCGCAATGGAAGAAATGGCCTTTCCACGGAAAAAGTGGCGTACCATCAGATCCAGAAATATCATATTTTCAAGGCAGTCCCGTAAATAAGGGTCGTCTGCCTCATCTCCGAATTCCGTCTTTATCTTTTTTATGGCTGTTTCTTCGAGGGTTTTATCCGGAGCAGCCTTTATTTCCTCGTATAATTCCATATAGAAATCAACGACGCTCCTGTCACAGTCCTTAAGATATTTTAAGAAGTATTCGGGTCTCATATAATTTCCGCAGAAGATGATATCATCCCTTCTTTTTTCAAAGGGAAGAAGGTCAGAAGCGCTGCATTCCCTTATAGTCATTCCCTTCTTATAAACGCCCGATTCAAAAGGGATGAGCTGTGTCCCTCCGAGGTAAATAACGGTGGATGCGTTTATTTCGGGGAAGAACCTCTCCATATAGGCGGCATGGTTTTCATCAATGGAGATCTGTATGTATTTTTCGGGAATGTTTACGAATTCCTTATGATAATAATAGGGATGATCCACAACGATATTTATGATGGGAATGCCGGTTTTCTTAAGGTATACCGGATCCTTTCCGTTTTTCTCACAGAGCAGCGGATCGTTGATCATCCCGTTAAAATTGAAGGACAAAAACACGGTGTCGCCGGGAGTTGCAAAGGTGTCGAGGCCCTTTTTTGAAGAAATGGGGTCTGAACAGTCATAGATAAAGATCTCGTGACCCAGCATGGAAAAACATTTGGCAAGCTCAAAGGAGAAAAACTCCTGACTCTCTACAGTATTTTTGAATAGTACGATCTTCATAATACCGTATTATACCATGAAGTTAATGAGGACGGCTCCAATGGCGTCAAGTTAATGTCATTCCGAGACTACACAATGTTATGATTCGGACGCCAAAAGTCACATTTTGATTAAATACGGATTGTTCCGTGCTACGCACTCCCACAATCCTACCCCACACTCGCAT
>CADCQV010000255.1 GCA_902803625.1 uncultured Lachnospiraceae bacterium | reverse complement strand
TGGAGAGACAAGGAAGCCATAGGTGTCATAGCCGGAATGAAGACCGGTCACAGGATGGATATAAAATCCCTCTTCGTGAGCCCCGGATACAGGAGAAGGGGCGTGGGACGGGCTCTGATGGATCAAATGCGGGAGCATTATTTCGGAAAAGGGGTTTATCTTAATGCCGAATTTACCATGGAAGGGGAAAAAGCGTATTTTCTCAGCTCTTTTCTGGAAGCCATGGGATTTGAAGAAAATTCAAGGCATTTTCCGGCATATTACATGGGCCGGGTAAGGGATCTGAAAGCAAACAGACCTATACCACCTGAGCTTAAAAGCTATATTTTCCCCTTATCTGAGATAAAAGAAAAGAATCTTAAGGAAACCTCAAGGAGCTGTCTTGAAAAGGGCGATCCCCTTCCCAATGAGGGACTCACGGGACAGGACGTGGACAGAGATTTAAGCTTCTGCATTTTTGAAAAGGAGAAAATAAGGTCATACATTACGGCCAGGACTCCGGGAAAGAATCTGGTGCATATTTCCTCCATGTGGTCAATGCTTCCGGGTCTTTCGGGGCAGTCGGTGCTCTTTGAGCATATGTCGGAGGTTTTAAGAGATAAATATGAGGGGGATACAAGGCTTTTGTTTCTTGTCTGGGATGCTTTGATGTATCAGGTGATAAACGAAGGAATGCATAGCATAGAGCAGCTGTCATACAGTTACTCGCTCACAGGTTTATAACGGAGCCAGATACCGTTTGAAGCTGCGTAAGCAGCGAGATTACGGGATAGGCAACCGGACGGACTAAGTCAGATAATAATCCTGGATTATTAGAGGAGAAAAATATGGGCGGATTATTTAAGACAGTAAAGGAAGAGCACATAGATCCCATACGCCGTTCCAATACCATTTCACAGCAGCGTACGGGAAGTCTGAACATTAACAGGTTTTTATCAGCCGATGAGGAAAAAAGCTACTTTAACCGCATCAGAAAAAACACCGGGGACCAGGACTTAAACAGCTATTTTTACGATCTGGAAAGGAATCTGTTAACCACGGACGTTTCAGAGGGGAATGTGAGCTTAAATGTTCCGACTGTCAGGGAAGACAAGGCTGTTGCGAAGCAGGAGAAAACCTTAATGAAGCAGATGTCCGAGCTCTATCATCACTCAGACCTCTGTACCGTTCGTGAGTACCGTGTTATGCAGGAGTATGTGAAAAACAGTTTATCCTCCGGCGATGACATGCAAAACGTTGAAGACAGGGCAGAGGATCCTTATCTCATGCGCTATGTGGAAACCATGCTGTCCGGAAAGATAGATATGAGCTCCTTAAGCGATGAATATCTTTCAGACAATATTCCAAAGCTGTATGAGACAGCCCGGAAATGCCTTGATTATCCCGGTATGAAACAGCGCTACCCTTCGTTTTTCAGGAATCTTCCGGAAATGCAGCGCATTGCCCTGGAGGAGAGGGCCGCAATGGGAGCCGACTTAAAAAATCTGCTGGACTCTCATATGAGGCTCCACGGTCTGGAGATAAATGAGGAACACAATGCGAAGACCATCCGGATCCGGAGAGATGGCAGCAATAAGAGGGAAAGGGACAGAGCCTATACACAGGAAAAAGACAGCTATGTAAATCTTCTTAAGGGTTTCTCCACCAAGTACATTAAAATGCAGGATATACGCATTGCAGAATTATATACGCTAAACAGCACCTTCAATGCCTCCTACGCCATGAATGTACTTGAAAAGGAGCTGAAAAAGCATAACTCGGAGCAGTCTCCTCACGGGAAGGAGATAGCTCTTGCAAAGGAGGAGCTGAATAAAGCCTTTTCCCTCCGGGACAAATACATTGCGGCGCAGAGAGAGAGGATTGATAAGCTCCGCAGCCTTGGAGCAAATGCCGCCAAGGATGAGATAAAACGACTTCGCTTTCAGATAACAAAGGGGAATAAGGAAATATCGCTGATCTCCAGACACGCGGACTATTACAGAGAATTTCTGGACTTCTGCCTGGGGATAAGGAGCAGTATATCCAGAAGCACGAAATTTTTCCTTGACAGAGAAGACCAGGGGGAAATGCTTAAGATTGCAGATCCTGCCGGGTCGGGGCCCACTTATGAAGAAAAGCTTCAGAAAATAAGGGATGAGAGAAAGCAGAAGCTGGAACGCCGTAAGAATGATAGAGAGAAAAAGCAGAAGGAAGAATTTGAAGAGCTGCAGCACAGTCCCCGCGCAAAAGATGACTATGCTTCCTTCAGTACTGCCGTGAAGAATCTCGGCACCGTCGGCCGCATGAGCGATAAAGCCGACAGGGCTGTTATTAAGGAAGCCCTCGGGAACCTGAAGAAGCTTCTGGACACCAGATTAGAGAACAGGGGTGAGGAGGTGGATTATGGACAGCAGCGAACTTTAATCCTTATGGTCATCCAGGAGTTCCAGGATTTATGCCGGGTATATATGCAAAGGAAACAGAATGAAAAGCGGAGCACGGGAAACCGGAGATTTGAGAATGTGGAGGCTGTATTTAAGAGCAGCTTCAAGGTTCAGCGCTTTTTTGAGAGCCTTTCGGAGGATAAGTTCAGGAATTTAAAAAACCGCTTAAACGGGAGACGCGTAAAAGCAAAGGATCAGACCTTTGCCAGGATCATGGCAGATGCAGATCAGGCTAATCTTACTGATGAGGCTGAAAGTGAGAGGGCCCGGGAGCTTGTTCGGGAGAATGAGCATAAGGAGTTAGATCTTCAAAAAAATTTCATCAAAGGGGACGTGAGGATTTACAGAGGATCCGATAAAAAGAGCATATCGGAAATAGAATCCGTGCTGAAAGCCGGAGATGAGTTATCAGAGCTTCAGAAAAAAGCAATGCCGGTAAATGATGTGGATTTTTCCGTGCATAAGGAAAAGATCCTTGGGGCCTATAAGAACGTTATAGACCGATGCCGGAAATGCACGGATAAATTGAGTGACACTGATCTAAGTGAATACTCAGTCAAAATACGTCGGATTCAGGCTATTTATGAGAGGGATGCCGCATATTTAAGGGACACGGATACAGAGGATCTTATTCTCTCTGACAAGCGCTTCGGAACCTGGGAGGATATCTTTAAGAGCAGGAGATATTATGTCAGAGACACGGAGCTTGACGGAAATAACATGATAGTGGACCCGGACAGCAATGAATCTCTGATATTCCGGAAGGCAGGGAATATAAACAGCCTGGATTCCCAGACGCTGTCAAAAGCACTGGGAATGAACGGATTATATAGAGACAGCCGCAAGGCAGTGATGATAAAGAGTGACGGCAGCAGGGAGCAGGGCTTACTGCAGGAGAAGACAGTTTTAGAGCCAAACATCCAAAAAAAGGGCTTAAAGTCATACAACGATCTCCTGGACTATGCGAGGCATGCGGGAGTAGATATCCATTATTCTGACGAAGCTCTCCGCCAGCTTGGAACATTAAAACTCATGGACTTTTTAACCGGTGTCAGGAACAGGGACGAAAAAAGCCTTGTTTATGACGCAGAGACTACGGTGGTGGAAGGAGAAAACGCCGTAAGCATAAAGCGCATCATGGTCACAGGATCCTTCGGCGATTTTGGAAAGCTGGAGGAGGAGGAAAAGGCTGGATTACTCAGTATATCAGGAAGCTTTAACCTGCCTTACGATACAAACTTTGCCGACAGGGTTATGACCATGGAGACTGAAACCATTATATCCTGCATGGAAGAGCTGGGAGCCTCTTTAAGTGATGAGAAAAAGAAGTGTCTTATTGAGCGTCATGCCGCGCTTAAAGAGATGCTGAAGCAGGATAAGGAAAAGGGATGGCGTTCTGGTATTGACGATGATGAGCAAAAATCCAATTCCAGGATAGCTGGATTTAAGGATATCAGGAGACGCTTTAAGAGCCGTAGTGTACTTCCGGATTATGTGAAGAGTGAGCTTATAAGGGACAGTAAGAAGGACTATGAAGCCATAGACGGAGCTGAAAGGCTGAAAAATGGCGGCAGCCCCTGGGTTGATGCTGACGGGAATGTCATAAACAGAGTGAAGTTTCAGAGGGAAAAGATCGATATAGGAGCAATAGAGAGAGAGATCCGTAATAAATATAGAGGAAAGCTTCGCGGGAATAATATAGAGGTGGAAATCAGGCGCCTTGTGGATCTGGAGGTAGCAAAAAGGCGGAAGGAAAAGAACGTAAAGAAGCTGGATATGGTAAGGAGCTTCTCACAGACTGCTTCCCACTCCGCGTTCTTAATGAAGAAGAGTAAGGACGATCTCTTAAAGAAAGTGAAAGAAGACAGGTCAGCATTAAGTAATATCAGTCCCGAAATGAGCTCCATAATGGATCTCCTTTCATCCTATGCTTCATCCTTCGCTACGGCGCAGTGGGAGATCACGGACAGATGGAAGCGCAGACAGCTGAAGATAGATGGCGAGACAATAGAGGACAGGAAAAAACGCATAAGCAGGCCGGACAGCATAAGGAAGGAGCAGGGGGATGTCATTCAGATACGTGAGAAGATAAAGAATGCTCTAAGTGCCTATAAGGATAAGAAAAATCTAAGCCCGGACGAGCTTAAGGAAAAGGAGATGCTGGAATTCTATAAGGAAAGATTTGATAAGAGCTGCGACGGAAATCTGACGCTGCCAGAAGGAAACATTGAGCATATAGACGGAACCAAGATACTCCTTAGGAAATATGATGTAGAGAAAATAACGATACCCCGGGACTTTGAGGTAATGGACTGGAAAGAGAGTAAGAAGGGGAATAAAAACTCGCGGGATGTGCTTGATAACGCTCTTACAAGGTACAGACCCCAAAATATACGTCCTTATGATATGAGGGATGATTCCGAAAAGCCTCTTTTCCCCCACGAGCCCTGCATGGAGGATCTTTGTCAGGGAACGCTTGGAGACTGCTATTTAATAGCAGCAGTCGCCGCTTTGGTGGAAAGAGATCCCTCTGCTATAAAGAACATTATGAAGGATAATGGAAAAACCGTAACAGTAAAGCTGCATCATTTGGACGGCAAGCCGTTCTATATAACCATGACTAAGGAAGTCCCCACAGGTGAGAACAGGGGAAAGGAAAGCGACGCCTATGGACAGAGCTGCCTGTGGCTGCAGATGCTGGAGAAAGCCTACACCCTTTCCGGAATGGCAGAGGAACAGAATAAGCTCTATTGGAATACTCCTCTGGATAAGATAGAAGCGGACAGAGAGAGTAAGGAATACATAGCGTCAAAGAGAGATGTTTACCGTGAACTGGAAAAACAGAATATACGCTCCTATGAGTCCATATCAGGCGGTCATGAGGAAAATGTGTACCGTGTCCTGACTGGAATAACCCTGGATACTCATGAGATAGAGAAAAAGAATCTGATAAGCAGTAAAAAAATGTCCACTTATATGAAAGACAGGGACAGAAAAACCGGGAAGCTTAACAAAGCCAATTTCCAGCCAATGATAAATGAGGTGATGCAGCTGCTTCAAAGGGCTGAGAGGGAAGGATCTGTTGTTTTCTGTTCAAGCCGCACTGATTTTGAGGACTACAGGGATAAGGACTCTGATCATAGCGAGCACACCATGAGGGGAGTGGCCGGCAAGCATGCATATACGGCTTTAGGTATCCGCTACATAGGGAACAAACCCTATATAGCAGTACGAAATCCATGGGGGACGGGATTAACGGAGCATAGGATAAATGAAGTGACAGGGGCAAAGTCCAGCCATATGGAGGACGATTTCGGAAACGGAGCCCATCTTCTGACTCCCCTGGAATTCGTGAAGAATTTCAGGAGCATCAAGGTGCTGAAGAAAAAGCCTCAGGGAAACCCCTGATGGTCAAGGCCACTAAAACGCAGTAAAAAGTCAGGGAAAGGAGCGGCAGCGACATTAATGGATATCAGGATAGAAGAGATTGAAACGGAGGAGCAGGGTGAAAGCTTAATGTCAGCCGGAGAGAATGAGGAAACAGATCTTTACATGTCCGGCTTTCTGCAGCCCCGGCTTGACAGACTCCATGCAATGCTTATGGAAGAGGAAATTGATCACCGTTATTCCTTAGCCGACGGTTCCATACCCGGCATATGGGTAGAAGAGCCTGATATGCACCCCGTATTCTGTACATATGTGAAGGAAACACTCACTAAGGAGGAGCCGGGTTACCTGAGATTTTCTGCGGAGAAAAACTATGAGGCTTCAGAGTCAGATAACTATATACGCTGGATCGTCCCAGAGGAGGAGGTAGAGGAGGCAGATGGCTTTCTAAGATGCCTTGAGCTCTTTTATAAGGGCTATCCTTTCCGGCTGCTGCCTTCTTCGGACATGGCTGTGACGGAGGAAGAGCGGGAGACTGACCCGGGGGAGAATGTCCCGCCTCTTACTTATGAAGGAATGGGGTATGCCGCTCTGGTGAGATTAATGCAGATCTCAAACCTTCTCTCTATACAGAATATAGAGCAGACAGGGGTTCTCACGGGAAAGCTGCCCTATATACAGATAGATTATATGGGACATATATTAACCCTGTTCTATGAGAGCACCGATCAGGAGAACATGTCCTTTCTGTTCCATATCCGGGAGGACGTCCCGCTTAATTCAGGGGATGGTGACATAGACACGGAGGAGCTTGCAAGGCGGTATAATGCTGAAAGCTTCTTTACCCGGCTGATTTTAAGTGAGGAGGCTTTTCCTGTATTTGCTGCCATAGAGACCGAAGGCGAAATGGCTGCGCTGCACGCCTGCTTCCCTGAATACGGGGGAGTGAGCGAATGGGAACGCTTTGAAAGGATCTTATCCATATTTATAAAGGAAGCAGAAAACGCCAAAATGTCCTACTGGAACAATATAGACTCCAAATAAGCACACAAGTTTACATAATATCGACACTGTACACTGGTTTACATAATATAGCGCTTGACAAATTAGTAAGTTATAAATATAATATCACCGTTGCGCATCAAAAAGCACTGCAATGGGATCTTAGCTCAGCTGGGAGAGCATCTGCCTTACAAGCAGAGGGTCATAGGTTCGAGCCCTATAGGTCCCACTTTGACCGGGTAATTGTCGGTCATATGGCGAGATAGCTCAGTTGGCTAGAGCACACGGTTCATACCCGTGGTGTCAAGAGTTCGAATCTCTTTCTCGCTACTATATAAAATGATCAAGATATTCCCACCACCCTTGGGTGGTGGGAATATCTTGATTTCGGGTACGGGGATATAAGCCCCGTACCCGAAGAGCTGCGACAGCAGCTGATTTTATAACGAGCAAAAAGCGAAGCGTTTGCGAGTCTGACTGAAGAACATCTGCGGCGGCAGGTGTTTTTTGTTGTATTGCGGGGACGATTTATATGGTATAATAACCGTTGAATTCACGAAAAAGAGGATGGGATATGCCCGGTACGGATGAGCTCATCGTCGGAGGATACCATTTTCATTCACTGGCGGATGCCGATAAGGCAAGGGATGAGCAGAAAAAAATCGCATATATCGAAGCCCATATGAACAGGGAGAATCCGGAAAGCGTGCTCACGATCTATGACAAGATGCTTTCGAACAGGATCTTTGTTACCCCGGTGGGCTTCGGCTTCTTAAAAGAGGTGAGGGACTATCTTTTACAGAGTGAAAGCATAGATAATGAGAGGGTGAAGCCTCTGGAATTAAACCAGATGTATTCTCTCGGGAAGGGGCTTTCGGAAGAAGCGGAGCTGCCGCAGAGGAAGATTGTTCCGGCAAAAAAGAAAAATCCCTATGAGGAGAGATTCTTTATTTCACTGGTAGTAAATATCATTCTGATAATCGGGGTTGTAGCTATGTTTATAATCGCCACAACCTCCAGTAATCCAAATATCATCAATTATGAAAATAATATAGTAAATAAGTACTCCGAATGGGAGGAGGACTTAAAGGACAGGGAACAGAGAGTAAGGGAAGCGGAACTAAAGCTGGGGCTTGAAAGTCCGGCAGCGGAGACGGAGGAATGAAATGATCACAAATGATGCGGGAATGAACAGATTTAAGCATAACGTCATGGAAGAGGTTTGCAGGCTCGAGTGGGAGGGGAAAAACGACCCTGAGCATGTGGAGGAACTGATACTCAAAATGATCCCGGGACCGAAGCCGAATTACCGCTGCTGTGTGTATAAGGAGCGGGAGATCGTGAGGCAGAGGGTGAAGCTTGCAAATGCAAAGGCCCCCTCATACAATCCACATTCGAAGAACATAGTTCAGGTTATCGATCCCGCCTGCGACGAGTGTCCGATATCCGCCTATTCCGTTACGGATAACTGTCGTTTCTGCATGGGAAAGCCATGTCTTAGCAGCTGCAAATTTGAGGCTATAAAGCCCGGTGATACCCATATGCATATAGATCCCGCGAAGTGCAAGGAGTGCGGACTCTGCGCCAAGGCCTGTCCTTACGGTGCCATAGTGCACTTAGTCCGCCCCTGTAAGAAGGCCTGCCCCGTGGATGCCATTACATATGATGAATACGGATACTGCAAGATCGACGAGGATAAGTGCATACAGTGCGGACATTGTATCCACAGCTGTCCCTTCGCAGCCATAGGAAGCAAGACCTTCCTTGTGGACATCATTAAGGAGATAAAGGCAGGAAAAGAAGTGATCGCCATGTGTGCACCTGCCACAGAAGGACAGTTCGGGGAAGATATCACGATGGCCTCCATCCGTGAGGGCTTAAAGAAGATCGGCTTTTCGGATATGATCGAGGTTGGGCTTGGCGGTGATATGACCGCGGCCTATGAGGCGGAGGAATGGTCTGAGGCCTATAAGGAGGGACGGAAGATGACAACCTCCTGCTGTCCCGCCTTTATCAATATGCTGAAAAAACATTTCCCCGACCAGTATAAGGAGAATATGTCATCCACGGTTTCGCCGATGTGTGCGGTATCACGATACTTAAAGACCGTGAGACCGGGCTGTGTGACTGTCTTTATCGGCCCCTGCATAGCGAAGAAATCAGAGGCACAGGATAAGTCGGTTAAGGACAACGCGGACTATGTTATTACCTACGGTGAGCTCCGCGCCCTGATGCGTTCCAGGGATATAAAGTTTGAGCCTGTTAATGAGGATTATCAGGAGTCATCAATCTGGGGCAAGAGATTTGCAGGCAGCGGCGGAGTAGCCAATGCGGTTATAGAGTGTATGCAGGAAAGGGGAGAGGATACAGCGGATATCAAGCTCTTCAAGGCCGCCGGAGGCTCCGAATGTAAGAAGGCACTGGCACTCTTAAAAGCCGGGAAGCTTACAGAGGACTTTATAGAGGGAATGGTATGTCCGGGAGGCTGTGTGGGCGGACCCTCAAGACACAAGAATATCAGCGATATCAATAAACCTAGAGAAGCCCTTCTTTCAAAAGCCGACGACAGGAAGGTGCTTGAAAACCTGAAGGCTTATCCTATGGATAAGTTCTCTATGATGAGAAACGGGAAGTAGATATGGATCGTATAAAGATACTGGTGGCAGATGATGAGAGCAGGATGAGGAAGCTTGTTTCCGACTTCCTGTCGAAAGAAGGCTATACAATAATAGAGGCAGCGGACGGCACGGAGGCCGTGGATCTCTTTTTCAACACAAAAGATATCGACCTCGTAATAACCGACGTAATGATGCCGGGACTCGACGGCTGGCAGGTTTTGAAGGAGATAAGGGCATATTCAAAGGTTCCCGTTATCATGCTTACCGCTAAAGGTGATGAACGTGATGAGCTTCAGGGCTTTGATCTGGGCGCAGACGAGTATATTTCAAAGCCTTTTTCGCCGAAGATACTGGTTGCACGTGTCGATGCGCTTCTAAGGCGCAGCAATGCCGTTTCCGAGGGAAAGAGACTGGAGATAAGCGGTATCGTACTGGACGAAGCAGCCCACTCCGTTACCATAGACGGCCAGAGTGTGGAGCTTTCCTTTAAGGAATTTGAGCTCCTTATGTATTTCATGACAAATAAGGGCATAGCCCTGTCACGGGAAAAGATCCTCAATAATGTCTGGAACTATGACTATTTCGGTGACGCCCGCACCATCGACACCCACGTAAAAAAGCTCCGCGCCAAGATGGGCGAAAAGGGCGACCTCATAAAAACCATCTGGGGGATGGGGTATAAGTTTGAGGCGTAGGACTTATGCCCACTGACTACCGATCTGGCGGCATTATAAAATCTGAAAAACCACTAGGG
>CADCQV010000254.1 GCA_902803625.1 uncultured Lachnospiraceae bacterium | reverse complement strand
CACCCGGAAAACCTTTTCATAGTTCAGCTGCAGCCAGTACCAGTTTTCCTCATCACTGGTCACTGCCCAGTAATCCCTGTAGTGGTAATGCTTTGTATTCTCCTGGGAGCTCATTAACTGCATCCCCGGAGTCTTGAAATTACTGTACTCCCGCTCTATGGTCTTTAAGAATTCCGGATCATAGGGCGGCTTCACGTTCTTACGCACCGGCCTGTCCTTTAGGCCCAGTCCCCTGCCGAAAAGAGTATGCTTCCGGTAGCCATCCTTTCCAAGTCCCGCTTCATGCCTGAATCTGTCCATACCCTCCACGAATTCATCGCAGATATCGCTTACGTCGTATAGCCTGCACCGGGGAAGATGCTCCTTAAATTCAAAGATCGTATGCTCATTGTAATAGCATTTATTGAAGCGGCTCTCGGAGGACATTATATAAAAAGCCGCCACCTCGTTATCCTCCGAAAGATCCCTTGCGAGAAACCAAAGAGGCTTCCCATAAGTCTCACGGCATACGAAAAGTATTCTTTTATTCTTAAATAAGCTGCTTATAAGCTTCATTTCCTGTCTATGCAGCTCCCTCCATTAATCCATTACTTACCGCATTTTTAGCGGTGTCGAACCTTTGGTGACTCACCCGGGCCGGCTTATGGTAAATGCTTCCGACTCCGCCTGCCTGTGCTTTCCCCTGAGGGTTATAAGCTTCAATAGAAAAAGGCAGTGAAGAGATAAAAAAGTCTTCACCCTTGTATTCGGGTTTACATAATTATTTTTCAGGGCACTTTTCCTGTGCTCCCTTATATAATCGAAATGCCTCTTCTCTTCCTCTCTGTCAAATTCTCCCGAAACCAGGGCATTCTGGATACAGGTAATATGCCCGTAAAGAAGATAGTTTTCCGCTTCATCATAAAGGTCGGGATACTTTGAAAGAACCTTTGAAGTAAAGACCGTGTCTGCATCCGAATTCATCTCACTCATTTTCTTGTGATGTGATACGGAATCCGTTCTGACCCGGAAGTGATAGAAGGGAGTCCTGTCATAAACTATCCTTTCCGCATTCAGGATAATATCGCCGATAGTGTACCTGTCCTCCAGGTACTTATCCTCCGGAAAACGTATTCCTCTGAACATTTCCGCTTTGAAAAGCTTATCCCAGCTGTGAAAGAAAAAGCCTCCTCCGGTGAGGAGCATTCTGGCGGCGTCCTTTGAAGACAATAGCTCAGGCTCCGTCTTTGGGCTTAAAGCGCCCCCGGTAGCCTTCGAAACCGTTTCTCCCGTTGAGAGCCTTATTTTTGTACCGCCGGCGTATTCGTCATACTTCCCGCAGACTGAGATATCTGCCTCGAATGCGGCAATATTATCATAAAGCCTGTCAAACATACCGGGTTCCACAAAGTCGTCCCCATCCACAAAGCCGATATATTCGCCCGTAGCCGCGTCAAGACCCCGGTTTCTCGCGTCAGACACTCCGGCAGCAATGCACTTTATTATCCTGAATCTCGGATCTGCTGCCGCAAATTCCTCTGCGATCTCAAGACAGCTGTCGTCAGCCCCGGGTCCGCTCCTTCCGCTCTGTCCGACCACCAGTATAAGCTCCAGATTCGGATAAGTGAGCTTCTGCATACTGTCAAGGCACTGCCTTAAATACGGCTCAACCTTATAGATTATGGAGATCACGGAGATCAGAGGCTTAGTCATTTACTGCGTCCCTCAGCGCTTCCAGATAGGCATATCCCTTTTCCTCCGTAGGCTCTATCATTGCGCCCTCGCCCCACTCATTCCAGGCATTCAGGAAAACAAAGGAATCCCTGCCTCTAAGTTTATCTTTAAGTTTACATAATGTCAAATTGAATTTCCCGGGGGAAGCTCCGGTATATACCAGCCCCTTATATGAACGCCTGGGTGTATTGTCCCACTCGGTGATGATCCCCGGGTACTCATTATCCGCGTATTCTCTTGATACTATCCCCCTGTAGATCCAGTCTATGGGGATCCTTCTTTCAAGTATCTTACTCCCGCTCCCGCCGTTCCACGGAAAACGATTTCTCACACTTCTTGCCAGCGTGCCCAGGTTGTATTCAAGTTTACATAATCCTGACAAACCATGCTTTAATGTATATCCCGGTTCGAAATAGTACCATCCGTCCATCAGCTCTTTTCTGCTGTCCTGAGATGCGGCGGTCCTGCCCCCTATCCAGTATATCCCGTCAAAGCCTTCGTCCCTCGCCCACGAATCCCACTTTTCCTTCATTTCGGGGAGGCAGGAAATGTCAAAGCTTCTGTAGATCATAAAGACCGGCTTATTATCCTTCTTTATGTACCTTTCATCCTTAAAGAACCTTAGCTCATATAGGAAATGCTCTCTCCAGTCCCTTTCATCCCCGTATTCCTGGGGCATAAGTATCTCTTCCTTCAGGTCATACCAGGCTCTGGTCCAGGTTTCATTCGCCCAGGCGAGGCAGTACTTTATGTTAACCTCCGGATGCTCTGCCAGTATTTCCAAGGGCTTTTCCATCAGCTTCTTTCCCTTGAAATAATACTGATAAATAGCGAAGCCTTCCACTCCGTACTTATTGGCGAGTTCTGCCTGTCTTTTGAAGGTTTCCGGCTGATCCCCGGCCAGATCATAATAGCCATCCTTCGGGTGAAGCGGCTGGATATGCCCGTTAAACAAAGGCTTTGCCCTTTTCACGGCAGTCCATTCCGTATAGCCCTTCCCCCACCATTTATCATTCTCAGGGAAGCAATGAAACTGGGGAAGATAGAGCGCGATTATCCTCATGCCGCCTCCTCCTCTATGCCGGGCTTCTCCGCCATTGTCCGGAAAAGCTTTTCTTCATAACGGCTCACACAGCTTCCGGCGTAATAGTAAAAAACCGGCACTGAAAGTGCAAAGCTCATCATATTTGAACCCACGGACATAAGGAGGGTTATCATTACGATCCCTGCTTCCGGCGCGGTCTCCTTAAGGTTTTTCGTGCTCTTTGACAATATGAGAAGCATCAGGAATACGAAGAGCGAGGTTCCTATTATCCCGCTTTCCACATAGAGCTTTGCTATGCCTCCGTCAGCTATAAGGTGCTCCGTATAGCCTATGGCTCTGTGCCCGTTGGCTCCGAGGCCGTTCCCGAGCCATATGCTCTTCATATTGTTCGCGGCACCCACCCACTGATCCGACCTCTGGGCTATGGATCCGGGCAGTGACACAAGACGGTAATATACCTTCATAAAGGCATCCCTGAACACGAGGAAAAAGCCGCCGGCAAACAGCGCTATCAAAGCGCACTCTGCAGCAAAGAGCTTTTTCGGAAAGAGCCTGAATACGAAGAAAATAAGATAATTCAGATAAATTATGACAAAAATAGCTGCCACCATTGCTGAACGCTGGTTACTCATAAATGCGAGGAAAAGCATAAAAGCAAAGGACAGAATGTAAAGCAGTCTTTCTCTTTTTTCACGTCCTTTGAGTATCATCCTTACCGATACCAGCATTCCAACGGCAGGCAGAAATCCCATAAGGGTACTGCCTATAACGGAATGCATCCTGACCCTCATGGTCGGTACGTCGGCCTTTGAGATCAGCTCAAGCCTCATCAGATGATCAATGTAAAAGCCGGGGGCGCTTATGAAGAATATGATGCCGATAAGCCCGGTAAGCGCAACCGAAATGAGAAAGGTGCGGGAAAAAAGATCCCTTTCCCGGTCTATCCGCCCACAGTAATAGAAGCACATGGGAAGGGCGGTGGTAAAAATCTCTCCGAGATACACGGAAAATGGAACGCCGAAGGAAATGCACCAAATTCCTGACAGAAGGTTAAACAAAAGCCAGAGAAACATTACTGTATCTTCGGTGTGCCCGGGGGAATCCAGATTATGTAAACCGTCTCCGCGGGTCTTCTCATTCGACTTATGTAAACTACCTCCCCGGGTCTTCTCGTTCGACTTATGTAAACCAGCTCCGAATCTTACTGCAGCTGTGAATAGCAGCTGTCCCGTTACCAGAAGCACCATCAAAGCTGACGCTATGCCCGGCCGCATAAGACCGGGCATAAATACAGCCAGCAGATATACTGTCAAAACCACGGGGTAATACCAGTCGGAAAACCTTATCCCCCTTTTTTCTAAACAACCCATAACACTTGATATCTTCCGTTGATCCTCCGGATCCACCGTATCAACGGAGCTTAAACTGTCCTACAACCTCAGAAAGCGAGGCAGCAATCGTATTCTGTTTACCCGACATATCGGTAACATTGTCCACCACGCTTCCAACACTCTCCACCGTATCGGTGACACTCGTGGACCGCTCGGCCGTTTCCTGTGTGGACTCCGAGATATTCTGTATCGCAGAGCTTACCTCTCCCATTGCCTCTTTTATGGTCTGAACCATTTCGGCTATCTTCTCGGACTCTTCCCCGAAGGATGCCGCATCTGTGCCATACTGATTTGCCATATTGATAAAATCATTATAGTCATTGGAAACCGAAGTGGTCATAAATGTCAGCAGCTCATTTGTGGAATTGAGAAGTCCGGAAAAGGCTTCCTGCACCTCTCCTATGGTTCCCTGTATCTGCTCCACGGCCTCTGCGGTATCCTGGGCCAGCTTATTTATCTCTCCCGCCACAACCGCAAAGCCTCTTCCATGTTCTCCCGCTCTTGCAGCCTCAATGGATGCGTTCAGCGAAAGGAGATTTATCTGGTCTGCAATGTTTGCAATGGAGTCCGCCAGTGATCCTATCTGATTAACAACAGCCGCCTTTTCATTGGCAGCGTTCACATCATCTTCCCTTGCCTTTGCAGTACTAAGTGCCGCATCATAGGCTCTCTTGGAATTTCTTTCGATCTCCTGTGCCCTCTTCTGTATGGTATCGGCATTTTCCTTAGTTTGATTGGCTTCGGCGGAAAGCAGCTGTACGGAGGCATTTACCTCCTCAACCGAGGCATTTATTTCCTGAGTTGCCGCAGAAGCACTCATCATGGCATCATTAACCCCGCTCATATTGGTACGGATCCGTTCAAAATCAGAGGAAAGCTGATCTGCCATTCCGGAAAGGGAGGAGCTTGCTTCGCTTATCTTTACCGACTCATCCGACACCTGTCCGATGACGTTTCTGTTGCTCTCGTACATATCGTTAAGGGATTCGGACATCTGTCCCAGCTCATCCCCGCTCTTTGAAGCTATTTTGTCCACGGTGAAATCGCCCTTGGCCAGATTTCCGGCAAATACCTTTACTCTGTCAACGCTCCTGGCAATGCTGCTTACCAGAAGGAGGATGATGAGTCCGCAGATCACTATGGCGATCACACAGATAACAATAGAGATATTTCTGATCTTATTCGTAGCTGCCCGGATCTCATTTTTATTCAAGGTAATGAGAAGCTTCCAGTTTACCTCCGGGATCGTGGAATAGAAGATCTCATATTCGGTGCCGTCGGCACTGTAGGATGCCGTACCGCTCTCACTTCCCATTATTGTTGAGGAAGTTGCGGCAAGAGATGCATTGGAATCGGATGCCAGTGTAGTGGAACCGTTTATCTTTGATGCATCCTGGTCATATAGAAATACCCCGGCAGAATCAAAGAGCATAGCCCGGGAATCATTGCCGAGCTTCATAACGGAAACCACATCCTGTATCTGCGTAAGCTCAGTATCAACAGTTATACATCCGATATAGCTTCCGTCGGCATCGAAGACCGGAGCCGAACAGGTCGCCATGATGTGGCCGCTGGATTCATCATAATAAGGATCGGTGATGACCGCATCCATTGCTGTCATAGCCTTTGCATTGAGGTAATATTCCTGGGCAGGATAATTGTACTCTGCATTTGAGTATTCGTCAGTATAATATACCGAACCTGAACTGTCTTTTGTCCAGTAAGGACCTGCGAATTCCTGTCCCTGATATACCCCCGGCTCGAACCAGATCCCGCTCCCGAGTACGGACGGATTGTCTGTGATGACCTTT
>CADCQV010000253.1 GCA_902803625.1 uncultured Lachnospiraceae bacterium | reverse complement strand
AGATTTATATGATCTCAAGGAAATACCGAGTATTTCAGCCGCCTGCTGCTGGGTCAGTTTCTTTTCTTTTCTCAATTCCTTAATCGCGCTCATATTGCACCTCCAATACCATAATAATGCAATATTTGCACTTAATAGTCAATAGGAAGTGCAAATATTACACTTCCTATTTATCTTTCTCCAATCGTAGTTTTTTGGTAGTAAGAAAATCATTCTCAATCCAAATATCCATAATCTCAGGGTTTTCTGTGTCCCGCTCATTATAGAATGTCCTCTCATTCTCAAGCAGGTTTTATCTTCCTGTTTTCCTTACTATCGCTCATTTCTTTTTCTTCGGCGCAGGTAACTCTTCATACATCGCTTCTAAAAGATTCCGAAGAAATTCTTTGTTCTCAACATCATCGACAAGGAGCATCTCCTTTGATCCTTCGTATGGGAATTCCAGAATGGCTTCTGGCATCATTTCCAAAGCGGATTTTACAGGCTTTACAAGAAAACGGTCATCATAAATGCCGCCAGCAACTTTCCCACGATAATATATGATGTATTCTCCCATCATCGCCCTATAAGTTATTTCATCCAGCTCTGAAAGCTGGTCCAATATGAACTCCAAATAGTCTTTGCTCGATGCCATATCTGCATCTCTCCTTGTTTAATTATGTTGAAATGATAATAATCCGACACCTCAGCGCGTATATCCTGTGATTTTATATCACCTTATATCCTTCGTTTATCAGCACTTCCAATGAACGTTCAAAGTCTTCTTCCTTCACAAGGATATAATCCGTGTTGTAGGTTAAAACAGCAAAAATCCCTATATTATGTTCTGCAAGGATACCTGACAGCTTTGACAGAATCCCAATCAGCGAGAAATCAAGTACTCCCTGAATACGAAATCCTCTCCATCCATCTTCACGCTCGGTCGTATTATGCGGAGTATCTTCCGTTTTGCAGACAAGAGATAGTTCTTCATCTGTCTTTCCAATAAAATAGAAATCCGAGGTCAGATCTATATCCGATATATCTGTCACTTTACAAACAGACAGATTATACTTGATTGTCTTAAGTTCCATTTGGTAACCCATAATTTATTATGTTACCATATCAAGTGTAATCCTTCCAGCATTCAAGCCCCAAAAGAGCCCTGGCAAAATCGCCAGGGCTTAAGATTATCGTCACTTTCCGGGATAAGCTACAACGCTGCTTATCTCATAATCCTTGAGCCTCTCTCTTCCCTTGAGGCCTGCAAGCTCCAGAAGAAAGCTAATATGTACCACCTTTCCGCCGAGGCGCTCCACAAGCTTCACCACCGCTTCCACTGTACCGCCGGTAGCCATAAGATCATCGATTATAATGACCTTCTGGCCCGGTTTGATGGCATCCTTATGGATCTCTATGGTCGCCTTTCCGTATTCCAGATCATAGGTCTCCTCGATGGTCTCTGCGGGAAGCTTTCCCTTCTTTCGTACCATCACGAAGCCCTTTCCCAGATTGTAGGCAAGAGGCATACCGAATACAAAGCCTCTGGACTCGGCACCGACTATAACATCAAAATCCAGACCCTCAATATCCTTCTGCAGGCTGTCTATCGAGAGCTTCAGTCCCTCCGGATCCTGAACAACCGTAGTAATATCACGGAACATTATCCCGGGTTCGGGATAATCCGGTATAGTCCTGATATAATCTTCTATTTTTTTCATTTTTGTAAAGACTCCCTTCTTAATAATTTATTTAGTGTTATTCTTAGCGATCAGGTGTCATTTATTTGCAATTTATTGTCATTCTGTGCGTTTTATTGTCATTCCGATCGTATTATTGTCATTCTGAGCGAAGCGAAGAATCTTTTTTACCGGAGGAAAGATTCTTCGGGCTCCGCCCTCAGAATGACATTGGTGCCCTCCGAATGACAGTGTCCTCCGATTGACATTTCCCTCAGGAAATGAATATTCTTATCCCTATAAGTATAAGTATGATCCCGCCTAAGATTCCGGCGCCGTGTGAGATCCTGCTTCCTATCCTCTTCCCGAAAACTATCCCTATGAGACATACTATAAATGTGACGGCTGCAATGATCAAAGCTGTCAGAAACGCTTCCAAAAAGCTGTAATCAGACACCGTAAGACCCACGGAAAGCGCATCTATAGAGGTCGCAAGCCCCTGTATCATAAGGGAAAAGCGATCCAGAATATACTCTGACTTTTCATCCTCCCCCTTATTTCCGAGAGCATGAATGCCTTCAAAAAGCATCTTCCCTCCGATAAAAAGAAGGAGTATCAGCGCAGTTACCGGAATGTACGACCTGAAGCCCTCAAATGCCCTCTTCATAAAGGTGACAAAAAACCATCCCGTCAGAGGCATTATAAACTGAAAAAAGGCAAAGGTCAGAGGGATAATAACAGTCTTTTTCCTTGACATCCCGGACTCATTCAATCCGTTGACGACGGATACCGAAAAAGCATCCATGGAAAGGGCCGTTCCCAGCAAAATACCGTTAAAAACAAATTCCAAAAAGAAAATAGCCGTCTCCCTCTCCTGATAATACTGTTGTCTCTGATGCTGAGGTCAAAGCCGGAATTCATTTTACCATAAATCAGAGCTTTAATAAACCTAAGGATCTGTTCATAAATAAATATTGACAATATCAAGGGATGAAGACGACATGGTAGCCGGTATTTGACTATAGATAAAACGTTTAATAAACTAAAAACCATCAAAGTGAATTAAATCTACAAAATAACAGTTGATGAGTTCAAAAAGATATGGGGTGTTAGAGCCGGGAGAAATTAGCCAATAGGGGAGCAAAATCATCTTACCGCGCACAGTCCTTTGCCGTGGAGAGCTTTAAGGATGAGAGAGAGGCCAGGCGGTGTATGATGTCCACCATTTCTTCTCCGGTATAGGAGTCAAAGTTAATTGTGGAATTGATACGGCTGCTTATTCCCGGGTTTGAATCCAGGAACCTGTACATCGGATCGTGTCTGAAACTGCTCCCTGAAGGTTCGGCTCTTATAAAGATAGAGGGCGGATCACATGTTGTGTATATTGAAAAACAACTGTACAGGGATTTCCAGAAGAGATTAATAGATTTTCTTTACGCATAGTCCCTTACTGGTCCAGACGTTCAAGGTATTCTGAAAGTGCCTTGGACCGCGCCTCAAGATCATCAATATCCGATACTGATTGAAGGTAGTCCAGATAGTCTTCAAGCTCCATCGTGGTTCCATGAGTATCGCAGATAAACATTATAAAGTCCGCAAAAATATCCAGCTGCTGATAAAGAGTGGCGATATAGTAACGGATATTTACGGTCTCTTCCTCAGGCACGTTGGGATTTATGGGAAGCCGGTAATTTAAAAAGATCTGATGCAGATCAGGATAGTAACAAAAGGATCCGAACCCGGGATAGTCTCCGACAGCTATAACCTGATTGAGTTCATTTAATGCGATGCTTATGCGTCCCGCATCAGAGTCTTCAATATCCTTTGCAAGGGTCACCAGAAAATGCAGCACCGGATAGGGCATGCCCGGATCAAAGCCGTATTCCATGACCACGTCGAATATCGCATCGACTCCCGTAACACCAAGGTTTTTTACCTGAGAGCGGATAACACCCTTAACTTCCCTGCAGTCGTCAAAAAGCTCCTGCATCATCTCTTTTATATTGTCTGTGATAATACTGATCCCATCCATACAAATACCTTAAACCCGGGAACTTATCCTTTCCTGGCTCCTATCGAGTTTCTTAAGACAGATCTCCAATCCGAATCTCCGTCAAAACCACTGTAAGCAAGCAGCTTTCTAAAATCAATGTGTCTTATATTATCATCCGTGACGTTTCCGTAAAGCGTTCCCGCCACCTTTTTCGCCAGCTCCATTTCACCGGAGGACTTATCCGGCGTGTCTTTATTTAAGAGAACATGCGTATCGATCGAAGTAAATATCCGCGCCAGGTCAACCAGGTAACTGGAGGAAACGATACCGGTCTCACGCTTCAAGACTCTGTCAAAATAAGGGTATTTTGCATATTCCTTATCTCCCAACATTGCCGCGATATTATCATTGAAATTACTTCTGTCGTACTTAAGTTTACCAACTACCCATCCGATAAACTGCGTGGTCTTTGCCGCGAGATTGAGACCGGCAGTAGCAATGAGCGATATGACCTCACCCTTCATCGCCAGCTGCTTTGTGGTATCCTTGGCAATGGTAAAGCCCCTGACCGCAATATCCCAGCCTGCATGTGAACGGGTCTTTCTGGCATGTGCCTTGCTTAGGGCCATAAAATACTGGGCCTGGGAATTTTCGTTGGCAGCCTGTCCCAGTTCAATGAGTTTCTTTTTCTGCGCTTCATTTTCAGCGCTGTTTTCAGTACGTCCGGACTCTGTCTGTTCGCTGTTCTCCGTCTGTTCACTGGTCTCTGTCTGTTCGCCGGAATTCCTTATGACCGGAGCTCTGCTTTCTGCAAAGGTTGTGAGGGCAGTCTCGATCTCTTTATCAGCATTGTCAATCCTTTTTATACGCCTGCTGGTAACGACGATCTCAATAATATCATCAACTATCCCTATAAGATTTTTGGCCGTATCAAAGATCCACTGGATCGGACCCGAAAGTTCCTGGATAGTACCTAATACTGCAACTCCTGCCCAGTTACCGCTGCCTGCGATCCAGGCCCTGATACTGTCCCCAAAGCTTAACAGACTGGTTATGTATTTAAGCGCCTGTCTTAAGGTCGTCAGATCCTGATCCTTAAGTTTTTCTCTCTCTTTCTGTTCTTCTATCTGTCTTTCCGCTTCGGTCTTCTTTTTCAGATATTTTTTGTAAAAGGACTTTAATCCTGCCCAGATTTTCTTGACAGTACCCTTTACTTTAATGAGCATGAACTTAATCCCCGAAAGATCAAGTCCTCCCTCCTTTTTTTCCTCTTCATCGGATTCTTCACTTTCCTCTTTTGACTCACTGTCGGAGCCTAAGGCAGATTCCAGAGCGGAACCCTCTTTCTGGGTTTTATCGAAGTTGTCCTGACATTTCTGATCTGTGCCTGTCTCCTGACCACCTTCTTCTGACTCCTGCTCCTCTTCTCCGCCGCCTCCGCCCAGTGTAGCGAGTTCCTGGGGAGTAAATCCCATAAGCAGGACACCCATTGCCTCCTTTAAGAACTTGCCGTTTTTGAAATTCCTCTTGAACCAGGCTCCTACGCCCCTTTTATTCTGAAGTTCCTCGCTGTCTATATCTTCGTTGTTATCGTCCTGATGATTGATGAGTTCTTCCAGGAGCCCCATCCTCATCATTTCCCCGCTTTCCGGGAAATACTCCATTTTTTTGATGGTTCTGGCGGCAACTATGCTTTCACCGCCATCCACGATGATCTTCCTCGCTATTGACCAAAGCTTCGGATCTTCATCAGACAGCAGTAATGTAAGCAGGCTCTGCATGGCCTCCTTTTCATCTTTTAATTTCTCTAACAGCTTATCACTTAAGGGGTCGTCAGTAGGAAAAGCATCGGTATTCCTTCTTACCTTAAGCTTGCTCTTGATATACTCGTAAGACGCAGGCCCCCACATCTTCTTTGGAACATCGTCCTTTATGGAGGCGGGTTTTTTCATAAGGGCTTTCACTGTAGTTTTTTTATCAACGCCATCATCGCCCTCGGCCTGCTTATCCCACTTCTTTTTTGCCTGCCACTGTATTCCCGCCGTATAATCATCGCCGGAGTCATAAGATGAATAATACTGTATGGTCGCTGCATTTACATGCTGGAAAAATACAGAATTACGGATCGCTTCTCTTAATTTTTCCGCCTTTTCCTGCTTATCCCAGTTGACGCGGCCGGCAAGGGTCATATCTTTTTTGCCCCAGATGCGCTGTCCCGGCTTTTTTGTCTTCTGATTGGTATAGAATTCATTGTTCAGATAGAAACCCTGGACTTTTTTCAGGCCCCAGGATCTGGCGGAAAGGATCTCCATGCTCTTCTCGGAATGGAGCTTGCGCCCGTTTATATCTGTTTCATCGGATTCGAGATTCGCGTCCGATGCATACATCTCCTTAAAATAGTTCTCGTCAGCATCCTTTACAGCGGTAAGTGCAGTCGGATCCTCTTCACTGAACTGTTTCTTCGATCTCTTTCCGCGGAAATCGTGCCGGAATTTCATCCTGGTCTTCAGTCCGTCATCTCCGGCCTGTGAATACATGACTATACGCTTGTGGTATTTACGATGAGTGGTGGTGTCTGCAACGTTTCCGCCCTGTTCTCCGGCATCAGACCTGGTCTTTTTGCTCTCTGTGATCGGAATACCTTCCACATTTACATAGGGATTTCCTTCTATTTTCCCCATCAGGCCTTTGAGTTCGGTCGTATCAAAGACTCCGGTGTACTCGGCGATATTCTTCTCTGCGTCCTGCGGTATTGCCCTGTTCAGCTTCCTTTCATCGTCCGCTTCATCTGAATCCCCTTTCAGGGCAAATTCCTGAGTAAGCTCATAGTAGGACTTTGCCATGCCGTCATAGTTGTTATAATGCTGTTTGTAGACATTATCGGCGTACTTTTCCCTTATCTTTGTCCAGTTTTCGGCTTCCTTATTTATGGAATCCACAAGTTTTGTGTATTCGTTCTGCCTGGAATTGTTTTTTTTGCGGTTGCTCCATGAACGCAGGCCTGCAAACTGGAATATTTTTGTGATCTTAAGTGTTTTCGACGGGTCAGTTGCAAGTATCTCGTCCCGTATCGCTTTATAATAATCTATATCCGACTGTCTCTCTTTGATCGAAGTTTCAGATACATCAGAGGCTTTTCTGCCTCTTTGCTTCTTTCTGGCACCGACACGACCCTGATGTCTTAATTCCGACATCGTACTCTGATCTTCCTGTTTCTCCTGCTCCGTCAGAGAGTCCTCCTCCGGAACAGTCTCAACGGAAGCTATTTCCGTATCCTGTGTGGCATCTGTATCAACGGCTCCTTCTTCCCCTGAGCCCGGAAGTCCTTCCGGCACAAGATCATTTCCCTCTTCCCTGCGCCTGGCTGCATCCTCAGCGTCGCTCTTGGTTTTACGGTCAGCTTCCTGGTCTGCCTCGGCATCGGCGATCAGATTTTCCAGATAGTTTAATGCCCACTCCCTGTCTTTTTCGGTTCTTTTACCGTGGATGCCCATATACTGGACATCACTTCTTTTCATATCACGCTTAAGATTCTTCGCCCGGATCACCTTGGCAAAAAGTGAAGCAGAAACCTTTGTATGTTCAGCGGCGATCTTATCCGCACTGGCTTCGGAAGCGCGGTTTTCCTGTCTCATCCGCTCCAGGATATTTTTTCTGACACCCGCGATGATACTGCTCCGGCTGTTTCCGTCGACGGTTTCGTCTTCAAATAGTGCTTCACCCTTGTCCATGAAGGAGCGAAGAGAATCATCAAGAGCACCGTCCTTGATGTCCGAAATATTCTTGACATATGCATTTGAAAAACCTTTTACTTTTGGTGCCATAATATGTCTCTGTTCGATGCCTGATCGGGTACGATATTTTTTTCTTAATGAAAAACATTCTTCTATATTTTATAATATATCCATATCAGACACAAGTTTAATGCTTCTGTCTCTTACGTTCATAAATAAATGCCACAATGCCTTGGTTTTCATACGTCACTTGCGTTTCCGCAAGTGACTGTTCTGAATAGTGACAATAAATCTTCAAATTTGACTTGTTCAGACGTCCATCTGCTTCATCAGAAAGCCTCGCCGTAGCAGGCGGAATTCTTAAAAATTGTTAAAGACTTAACACAGAACAGCTGATCTGTGGTATTATGATAACGTAACTTGTATTGTATCCCGAAATACCGGAATTCTTTTAGGATCGGTGCAACGTATCTAAAGGCATTGCATTACGTAAGGTAAGCAAGAGCCGGGGAAGATACCTGTATCATAATGATCCTTTTGGATACGACATGCGGGAATAATAACAGGAGGAATTCATTATGAATAATACCAATTCAAGGGTAGTGCGGCTTGCTACCATGGCACTTCTTACAGCCGCGATCTTCGTTCTTCAGTTTGTAACAGTCCCCTTAGGAGCCATCACAGTTTCATTAAGTATGGTACCGGTTTCCATTGCAGCGATCACCATGGGGCCGCTTTACGGTCTTCTGGCGGGAGCGATCTGGGGACTTGCATCCATTATCAAGGCTCT
>CADCQV010000252.1 GCA_902803625.1 uncultured Lachnospiraceae bacterium | reverse complement strand
TGTATCTACGGGGCTTAAGAGCCCGTAGAAGCCGCATCAGCTCATTCCAGGCAAGTCTCAGGGCTTTTGGCGTGGACTCGTCATTGTAAAGCTCGTAATAATGCTTTATCCTGCTCCTTAACTCCCCTATTTTATCACAAAGGTTCCTATATTTACAGCCCGCATTTTCTATAAGGGACTTAAGCCTCCGAAACAGGCGCCGGAGGAAGCCGGAAAAATCCTTGAGCTTGGCCTTAAAGCCCTTCGGGATATCGGATCCTGTATCCTCTTCCCCCTGCTCATCCGATTCTGCCTGTTTCTCCGCTTCATCCGGTCTCCCGGACGGAAGCTCCTCTTCCGCTTTGTTTTCCGGTCTCCCGGACGGAAGCTCCTCTTCCTCTTTGTTTTCCGGTCTCTTAGAAGGAAGCTCTGCCGGATAATACCCAGGCTCTTCCTCCTCCTTCTCCTTCTTCGGCCGTATCTTTATGCCGAAGAGCCTTATCTCATAGCGTAAGCCCTGCTCCTCAGGATTCTTCCGGTCACCGCCTTCATCCTCCTGCCCCTGTCTTAAGAACAGGAAGATACCGTGGAGCATATGGAGGAACCAGGTAATATCGGCCCTGAAGTCGTAATAATCATCCCTTGCTCTTATAATCCCCTTTATCCTGTAGCGGAAGGGCACGAAAAGAATGATAAGGAGTAATGAAAGGACAACGGCAATGATGATAAGAAGTACTATCCCGATTATCTTCAATACGGAAAGAAACAGAGTCATGGTGCGGCAGCACTGCTCCTTTCCGGCAGGCCCTCCCGTATCTTAAAGAAACGCCTGCTATCATAATCTCCCTGTCTTTCATATATCTCTGAAAGGATATTGGCGGACATATATTCCGCCTCCTTTTTTGCACCGGCAAAGCCCACGATCAGAAGAGACGACCTTCTGTACCATCTCTGCTTCAGCTCCGCAGCATTATATATTTCCAGCGGATCTGAGCCGTAAAGCGGCACCGCGATGCAGTACACCCCGAGCATCCCCATGCCGAGCATTAGCTTCGTTCTTATTTTATTCTCTTTCCCCTTCAGGCTGCGGGAAATATACAGCTCCCGGATAAACCTCATGCTCTTAAATATGCCACATTTTTAGAAATTAAACAACTATACCCGTCAAACACCCCTGAGGTGATTGACATAACATTAAGTAACAAATACAATGAATATGCTTGTACCTGTTCAAAGACCGTCGGGTTTTAGACAGATACATATCCTTACTTTCTGGAGAATATTTCTGGCTGATGTATACTGTGGCACTTGCGGAAATAAAGGACGGTATGATCCTCGGCGACAATATCACCATCGGTGATAAGGTCGTTATAAAAAAGGGTGCAAAGGTCGATGACGTGATAAGAAGGCAGCTTGCGGCCTATAAGCTTATTGCGGTGAACATCCTTGAGGAGGAGGATTTTGCCGAGACCTATTACGGAAAGGTAAGGGTTTCACGGGTATTTAAGAAATTTGAGGAGGATTATACCGCAAACCTTATGGCATATAAGGTCGCGGTGGATTCCTTTATCTACAAAAAGGTTCCCTTCCGTATCCAGGATCTTCTGGAGATAGTGAAAAACCTTGTTTCTGAAAAGATGATGGGAAAGGAGCTTTTTGCCTATCTGTATCTCCACCTTCCCTCAGAGGACCAGCTCCCGTACGCACATGGCCTTAATGTGGCGCTTATCAGCAGGATATTTGCGAGATGGCTCGGATTAAGCGAAGCAGAGACCAATGAGCTCTGCGTCTCGGGCTTCCTTTTTGATGTCGGGAAATACATGATACCACCTGATATTTTACACAAGCCCACAAAGCTTAACCGTATGGAGTACGACCTTGTAAAGACCCATGCCTTCCACGGCTATTATCTTCTTAATCACTATTCGAAAAATGTCGGGCAGCGCGTTCTGAATGCGACCCTTCAGCACCATGAATATACCGACGGCACCGGCTATCCGCAGGGGCTTAGGGGTGCGGAGATCGATCCCTACGCAAGGGTTATGACAATACTTGACACCTATGAGGCGATGACCAGCGCCCGCTCCTACAGGGCTCCCAAATGTCCCTATGAGGTGATACATATTCTTGAAACAAATATGCTTCAGCGCTATGACGTGCAGTTTACCCAGCTCTTTTCCCGCCATATAGTGGATGAGCTTATAGGCAGCCGCGTAATGCTGAATGACGGCTCCACCTGGGAGGTCATGATGAATAACGGAAATGACCTGTCCCGTCCGATACTACGGAACGACAATGATGTCCTGGATCTCTCAAAGAACCGTGATCTCGTCATCACCGGGATCATCTGATCAAAGTCTCAAGGACACTCATTTAAGGAATTCCGGTATTTCCCGTTAATTAGATCCTCTGGCCTCAAATATCCTCCTTGCCATTGGAACCGCATAATCGCTGCCGCTTCCTGCGCCCTCCATTATGATGGTTACCGCTATATCCGGGTCCTCAGGATTTGAGAAGCCCGTAAACCATGAGTGGCTGTTGCCTTTGATCGTCCCGTATTCCGCGGAGCCGGTCTTTCCCGCGGCACCGAAGGGAAGGTCCTTTAGCTTTCTTCCGGTACCGTTTTCCACCACATCGGTCATATATTCCTTTAATATCTCCGCTTCTTCTTCGGACATAAGCCTCTTATATTCCTCCGGGCTAAACTCCTTTATCACCGTACCCCGGTAATTCTCCACCCGCTCTATCTCATAAGGCTTCATCAGCACTCCCTTATTTGCAATAGCACTTGTTATCAAAGCCATATGCGCAGGTGACATCAGCGTGTTTCCCTGTCCTATAGCACTCTGGACTATCTCCTCCTCACCGGAGGAGCTGTTCAGGACGAAGCTGCTTTTTCCTGATGATATATCAAAGGGCAGCTCCTTATTAAAGAGAAGCTCTCCGGCGGTTTCATTTAAGGAATCCGGATCGATAAGGGTACCGATATTGGCGAAGGCACTGTTACAGGACTTTTCGTATGCCTCCAAAAGGTCAACCTTACCATGTACGCTGGAGTGGAAGCAGTTTATCCTTGTGTCAGCGTATGAGAAGCTTCCCTTGCAGTTGAAGCTGTAATCATTATATGTTCCGGGGTTCTCCCTGATGTATTCGAGAAGCGTCACTGTCTTAAAGGTGGAGCCCGGAGGATACAGTCCCTGGGTTGCCCGGTTCACAAGGGGTGAATTCACCGTGTCCGCGGAGATCTCTGCCCAGTTTTCGGAAACCGTATTGGGATCAAAGTCAGGCTTACTCACCATGGCAAGGATCCTTCCGGTCTTTACTTCGATAACGATTATTGCTCCCTTATATACTCCAAGGGCATCATATGCTGTCTTCTGAAGCCCGGTATCGTAGGTCGTTATTATGTTATCCCCGTAATTCCGTTCACCGGCCATTTCATGCTGCAATCTTTCATTTACCGGGGCATTGCTGGTAAGAAGATCTATATTTCCCGCATACTCGACACCGCATTTCCCGCGGGTGGAATAGCCCACAGCATGGGCAAACATCTCCTTATAGGGATAGTACCTGACCTCTATATTGTCATGGTTCATTGCCTGCTCTGCCAGGATCTCCCCGTCCGATGAATATATGGTGCCCCGGATAACCTTCCTTTCCAGATTCTGCTGCCGCATATTGTAAGAGCTGTTAATGGTCTTCGGAGCATACAGGTATACATATGCCGAGAAAAACACGGTGATCACAAGGAAAACCGTGACAAACAAATACATGATGATATGCAGCTCGTGATTAGGGCTCTTTTCCTGATTCCGTTCTTTTTTCATAATAAGATTCGTTTCTGTCAGCTGCAGCACTCATTCTCGGGCGGTTATCCCCTGGATTATAGCAAACATAAGAGCAGTTGACAGGAGTGAGGAGCCACCGTAGCTCACAAGGGGAAGCGTAACACCTGTAAGGGGTATGAATTTCGTGACTCCACCGATATTTAAGAAAACCTGAAAAGCATAGCTTACGGAGATCCCCAGGGCAAGAAGCCTGAAAAAAGGATCTGTTCCGGCCATGGCAGCATTGATAAACATCAGAAAGGTACTGATACAGACAAGTATCAGGCAGACCGCAACTATGCAGCCAAGCTCCTCTGCTATGGCAGAAAAAATAAAATCTCTGGTGACAATAGGTATTTTGTCCGGGGAACCGTCGTTTAAGCCCATTCCGAACCAGCTCCCGGTGCCGATCGCAAAAAGTGACTGGGTTATCTGGTAGCCCTGTCCCTCTATGTATGAAAAAGGATCCCTCCAGGCTAAAAAGCGGTTCCTGACATGCGGAAAAAGCTTATAACCCAGAAATACCCCAAAAGCTCCGGTCACTGCTGAAGCCGGCAGGATCCAGGGCTTCTTCAGGGCGAAATAGAGCATAAAAACATAGATCATAAAGAAAATGGCGGCTCCTCCAAGGTCTCTTGAGATCACCATTATGAAAACGTATGCAAGGGCAAATACGCCGCTTATAACAGCATTTATTGACCGGAGCTCCCTGTCCTTCCTGCTGTCCCCGAAAAAGCAGTCCTCAGACAGAAGCCCGGACAAAAAAAGGATAAAGAGGATCTTTGCAAATTCCGATGCTTGAAAAGAAACGCCTGCTATTGAAATGGAAAGTCTGGAGCCGCGTGTGACCTGCCCCAGAACTGCAACCAGCAGAATAAGCACTATTCCCTAGATGCCGAAGGCATAGGTATAACGCCAGAGCTCTTTTATCCGCCCCGTGAGATATGGAACCGGCATTGTGATAATAAGTGAAAAAACAGCGATCACAAACTGCCTTAAATGATCTCCCGGTGAGAGGCGGTTCAGCATGACAAAGCCTACGGCCAGAAAGAGGCACATATTATTGATGAGTAGCCTGCTGCAGCCCGGATACAGTATCCTCATAAGCACCATATATCCGATAAGCAGCACCTCCTGCAGTGCGCAGAAAAACAGTACCTCCGGATCCCCGGTCTTAAAATACAGTACCGTAAAACCACCCGTATGTATCATTATCAGGAACAAAGCCTGCAGAATAGCACTTCCCCGTCTTTCCTCCTCATTTCCCGAGCTGAAGCCCAGAAAGCAGTGCAGGGTATAGAGTGCAAAAAAGAATGCAAGCACATATCTTGAAAGTCCTAGAATAACAGTTGTCACTTATTCTACACCCTTTCTGAAATGTCCCTTGGTATAGCTCTTTATAAGCCTGTCCAGCCTGTCCTGCCTTCCTTTAATATAGCTCTCCAGTATGTCCGCTGCCCTTTCCGCGTTTTCCACCGTAAAATCAAGACGTACCGCTTTTAATCCCCCTGCCTCCGTCATATAATCCTCCTTAAAGAGCGAAAGCGGAACGGAATTGTAGATAATGTTATAGCAAGACCCGCACTCAGCCCTTACGGGCAGCACCGCATTTTTCCTGTCCCTTATCTCCGAAAAAAAACCGCCCTTCCTCTTTCCGCATTTCCCGGAAAGGGTTTTGTATGTACACTGGGCGGAAATCATAAGGGGCGTCCTGCCGTATATCTGAAGTACGGAATCCTCAAGTCCCCTTTCCTTAAGCTCCTTAAACGTAAGCTCTGCAGGACAGGTAAGCTCCCTTATCCCGAGCTCCCTTAATACCCTGATGCTCTCCCGGTTAAAGCTGTAAACACAGGAATCCGCGTGTATTTCCCCCTTGTATCCGATATCCCTTAGGAACCCCAGCTCTTCGGTATTTCTGATAAGTATTCTTTCCGGCTTCTCCCTTTCAACCGTAAAGACAAGCATTTCTTCCAGAGAGCTCCGCATCACATAGGGAAAAAGGAGCATAAAGCCTTTTGCATCAAGGCCTTCCGGCCTTTCCGGCGAGATAAAATACCGTATGTTTTTTATTAATCCCCCTGAATTTAACAGTCTGAATGCCCTGTGAGCGGTTTCCGCATCTTCAAAGAGAACGTCTGTATTCATTCAATATGTCCTCCTTTAATGCCTCTATACCTCTTCTCCTAAGGTCGTTTATCCCTGAAATGGGAAGGAAAATATCCTCATCTGAGATCAGCCTCAGATTCTTAAAGCTGATACCGCTCTTCCCGGTCTTTTTCAGCTGCTTTTCTATCTGTGCGGGACTTAAGGGGTTATTTTCCGCCCTTTCAACCGTCATACCCTCACACTCTGCCCTGTGGGAGCCGTATTCCAGTATTATCCGGGCGTTTCTGCCCTTTTCAAATACCGCTGTTACGGAGGCCTCGAGGGAAGGCTCCCGGTCAGGCACCACTACGCCGCCGGTTTTGTAGCTGCCCCTTTCCCTTGTGATCATTTCAGGCCCGTTATGCTTGCGGAAATATCCCTCATTTGATCCGCCCCGGCTGTAAAGCTCCTTAAGCTCCCGTATATCCCCATCCTCTGTTTCCGCTTTTCCCGTTTCGTAAAAGTGATCCAGATATTTCCTGTAGGAGCGTGTCACGAAATAGACATATTCCCTGGATTTCATCCTGCCCTCGATCTTCAGACTGTCCACTCCCGCCTTCAGAAGCGCCGGTATTTCCTTCAGGGCACAGAGATCCTTCATAGAGAGCAGATAGTCATTACCGTTAAAGGGCTGACGGCAGGGACCGGCGCAGCGTCCCCGGTTTCCGCTCCTTCCGCCGAGAAATGATGATAAGAGACACATTCCGGAATAGGAATAGCACATAGCGCCATGGATAAAGCACTCAACCTCCACTCCCGCTTTTTCCCTGATATCACGTATTTCCTTTAGGGAAAGCTCCCTTGCGGGAACCACCCTGTCGGCTCCTATCTCATGTAAGAGCTTTGCTCCATGAACACCCGTGATAAAGCCCTGTGTGCTCACAGAAATATGAAGACCGGGATATTCTCTTTTTATAAGGGAAATAAGACCGGTGTCCTGGACAATGACACCGTCAAGCCCTGCTCTGTACAGTGGCTCCAAAAGGCCGGAGACTTCGAAGAGCTCCTTGTCCTTCATAAGTATATTTAAGGTGAGATAAATCTT
>CADCQV010000251.1 GCA_902803625.1 uncultured Lachnospiraceae bacterium | reverse complement strand
ATCCGAAGCGTTCCGCACTTCGTGCTCCCACGCTTCTCCCACATCTCGCGCTCTCGTGCTGCTTACGCACCACTTCGCGCTCGATGTAGGGCGGGTCATATAATATGGAAAACGTAAAATCTTTTTTGTCAAGGATACGAAAGCCGGATAAAGGCACTCCCCGACATATTCAGATATTGGTAAGCATAGGGATTGCAATGGCAGGATATTATCTGTAGCTGATTTTTAGACCCCATTGCAAATGACAATTTGCATTAGAAATGACGATAAAATCGGGGATTTCAGCGATATAAGGATAGTTTAACAATTACACAAAAGCTTTCAAAACAAGCTTTTTCTGCTCAAAGATAAAAGATTGTCAACCCTATTGCAAAGGATTTCCCGATTCTGGAAATTGCATTGAGGTGGATAAAATTGTTTTAAGACAAAGTGAAACGCCTCCCACCCCGACTGGGGCAGAAGGCATCAAAGCCGTATCAAAACTTATGCTTGACTCCACTTTGCTTCATAACAGCATTCGCTAAATATTCGGACTTGATATTCCCATCCACCGTAAAAGGCCTATCTGTGATTGGGCTATACCAAATATCGTGATCGCCTTTGCCATGTCTGACAAAATAACAGCCATTCTCCTTAAGGAGCTTTAATATCTCTCTGTTATAGTTTTTAGACATTACGCACAGGCAACCCGACGTTCCTCTGTTAAGAAACTGATAGTAGTCCTATCCTGAATATTATTTAGCTCTAACAATTCAGGAACAGCATCTTTAACACGCTGGATAAGCCGATCATAGGACTCGGATTCGAGACCAAGACCTATTTCGTCGCAAACAGCAACATAAACAGATGCTTTATCGTCCCACTTTATAGTGATGACAATATCCATAAGTATGCCTCCTATCATAGGTTGTTCTCCTTTCTATGTTTCAGCCAGACACATAAAGCATAGAAAGGGCTACGGCTTTACCGATCCCATGCTTTAGTATCCATTATGGCGACCGGTTAACTGCCAGCCACCTGATACGCACGGAAACGGTGTTCCCTGATTTGTTTTGAGACCTCTCCTCGGAAAGACCTTCCACCGCAAATCTACGGTACATTTCTCCTCGTCATTTATATCATATATGATTATACGATTTCGGGGACGAATAACCCGGCAGGAAAATGTGCTTTCGTATCCGATTGCTCCTGCCTTCGCTCAGATACTTTCACTTGTGCTTAGTGTGGTACGGGTCTGTACCACTTGTAAAAACCGCTACAGAAAATATTTTATATGCTTATTATACAATAAAAATTCTGTATATGCCACTATCTTTTGCGGCCGATAATATTGACAAAAAATTTTCGCATCCCACAAGGGGTTGCGGATGATCTCATAAAGGTGGCTACTATATTTTGAAGTTGAGTTATGGTCGATATAAAGAATAACTATAACCGACGATAAATAATAAGAATTAGACATAAGAAGAACGCTGTGCCATATTAAAGAGGCAGGTAATATATCCCGCCGCCGATCAGGAAGAGTATCCTTTTGAAGGCAGTGACGGATAAAAAAGATCAAAGGAGTGAAGAAAAATGGCAGAGTACAAATTATGGGACGCATTAAAAACAGCTGGGAAATACAGATTCGTGGAGCTTTCACATTCACTTAATAATGACAGTCCCTACTGGTCAGGGATCCCGGAGGGGTCGGTGGAGCTTGCCAAAACAGTATGGGACTGGGGAAAACCCGAGCTTGAATGCCTGATCCAGACGTTTAAGTTTCCCGGACAGTTTGGCACTCATATTGATTTCCCGGGACATTTTGCCAGAGGAAAGGCTCTCTCGGAAAAATATGATGTGAATGATCTCATTTTCCCTCTTGTTGTAATTGATATATCTGAAAAAGCAAAGCAGAATGCGAGATATGCGGTCACGGTGGATGATATAAAGGCATATGAGGAAAAATACGGACAGATACCGGATGGAGCATTTGTGGCTTTGAGAAGTGACTGGTACAAGAAGTGGCCGGATATTGACGCGGTATCCGGTATAGACTCCGAGGGAAGAGAAAATGCGCCGGGATGGTCCCTGGAGGCTCTGGAGTATATCTATAAGGTGCGGAATGCTTCTGCCAACGGGCACGAGACACTGGATACGGATTCCTCTCAGGTTGCAGAAGATCACGAGGATCTTATCTGCGAGAGATATGTTCTGGAGAACGAAAAGCTTCAGGTCGAATTACTTGCAAATCTCGACAAGGTGGCTCCTGCCGGAGCGGTAATAATCGTTTCTTACCCGAGGATCGAGGGTGCAACCGGGCTTCCAGCCAGAGTCTGGGCTATTACTGAGTAAGGGACGGCATATATTGCTTGCTACTTCACCATGGTCTTTAAGCTCGATCCCGTCGAACCCTTAAAGAAGCATTCGATCAGCGGGATACCACCTTTCACGCTGTCTTCAATGTCCTGGTCAGCCGGCCGGGCATCATTTCCTGGATCGGAAGTGCCGTTCCTCTCGCCATGCTCCT
>CADCQV010000250.1 GCA_902803625.1 uncultured Lachnospiraceae bacterium | reverse complement strand
TCTTCCTTCTGTTCTTCCTGCTGCTCTTCTTTCTTTTCTTCCTTCTGCTCTATTTTCTTAAGCTTCTCCTGTTCCCTAAGCTCCTTCTTTTCCTTTTTCGCAAGTGCTCTGGCAGCAACCCTTTCCTTATGCTTCGCCCCGATACCGGCGACCCTGGCCTTTGCGGAATCAAGGAGGAGGAAGAAGGTGGGCAGCACCACAAGGGTAAGTACCGTGGATACCATCAATCCGCCGACAATAACAACAGCCATACCCTGCATGGAATCCGCAGCACCTCCGATACCCAATGAGGTGGGGATCATCGCAAGTACCGTGGTAAGGGTGGTCATAAGGATGGGACGGAGACGTCCCTTACCTGAATCCACCAGGGCTTCCACCGTGGTCATTCCGCCGTTCCGGTTCTGTATCGCCATATCCACAAGAATGATACCGTTATTAACAACGATACCGGCAAGCATCAAAAAGCCCATCAGGGAAACCATACTGATCTTTGACTGGGTGATTATCATATAAAGGATCGAACCCACTATGGCAAACGGTATCTCAAGCATAATCAGAAGTGAGATCGATATCGAATTAAACATAAGTGCCATTACCACAAATACAAGGAATACGGCTATGGCTATGGCCTGTCCCAGTGCACCGAACTCCTCCTGCTCTATTTCGGACTCCATACCCATTCCATGGATAACCTCGGGATCCAGCTTGAATTCCTCAGCCACTCTGTTTGCTTCCTCGGAAACCGCATCCTTCTTGTCAGATGTAGTCCTTACTGTAACGGTAGCCCTGTACATACCGTCATATCTGTTAAAGGTACTGGGAGCCGAAGCATAATCAACCTTTCCGATCTCGGTAATGGGCACGCTGTTTCCGTTGGAATTCTTAAATGTCATGGCTTCCACATCGCTTATACTGTCATAATAGCCCTTGGGATACTCAACCGTGACCGTATAGTTTTTCCCGTCAAGATCCACATCAATTGCATCACTTCCGTTCATATTGGTGTATACGAGCTGGGCTATCTGCCTTGCGGAAAATCCCTTGGATTTAGCCATTACGGGATCTATAACCACCTTTGCCTTGCTTCCCGTATCCACAACCGTAGAAGATGTGGAGATGACCCCGTCTATCTTCTGCAGCTCATTCTCCAGGGCATTACAGTTCTCCTTGAGCTTATCAAGATTCGTGGACTGCAGGACTATGTCCGTCGTATCCGCACTTGTGGCTCCTTCATATGAAGAGCCCGCAGAACAGCTGATCTCGGAAAGCTCCGAGAAATCATGCAATTTTACATTCCAGTCATCAACGATCTCCTGTGTCTTTTTATCACATTCATCGGTTTTATAGGCGTTGACGGTAGCCGACGCAGAGCTTTCGTCCACAGAGGTGATATACTTCTTTATATCCTCGGAGCTTTTTACAAATTCCTCCAGATCCTCCACGGTCTTATTCATAGTTTCGAGATTCAGATTCGGTCTGAATTTGACATTTATGGCCACAATACCTTCATCTTGAGATGTGTAGAGCTCTGTCTGGAGGAAGGGGGTCAGGGCGATCGTCATAGCGATCATAACGGCAACTATAAGAAAGACCGTCTTCTTGAATTTAAGGGCTTTTCTGAGCACCTTTTCATATACCCTTACTACCTTGCCGAGGATCCGGTTGGTTATGATATCCTTTTTCTCCATCGGCTTATAGAAAGCAAAGCACAGAGGTATCAAAAGGAGCGCCGCTATCATTGAAGCAGTAAGCGCAAAGATTATGGTAAAGCCCATAGGCTTAAACATCTGCCCCGAAAGTCCCTCAAGGAGAGCCATGGGCAGATAAACAACGACCGTCGTGATCGTGGATGTGATAACAGAATTCACTACCACCAATGCTCCCATCAGGGCAGCATCGGAATAATCCAATTCCTCATCCCTCTTTCTGAAGCACATTTCCAGGACAACCACCGCATTATCCGTCATCATTCCGACGGAAATAATGAGCGACCCTGCAGTAACGGTATTTAAGTCAAAATCCGCAAGCTTCATACAGCAGAGAGTCGCAAGAAGTGATACAGGCATGGTGCTGGCAACGATCAAAGATCCCTTCAGATCCCCGAAAAAGACAAAGAGCACCAGCATTGCAAGAAATACGGCCTGTAATATGGTCTCAAAAACCCTGGTCAGGCTTTTTATAATGGTTTCGGAGGAATCTTCTATCACATCGAACTTGAGAGTAGGATACATTATCTCAAGATCTTCTATCTTTTTATGGACGTCCTTTGACAGCGTAACAGGAGAAGCAGACTGCTTTTTCTTCAGCTGCACACTGATGTTGTCCTGACCGTTATAACGGCTTAAGGATGTGGGGTCTTTGGTGGAAAAGTGTACCCTTGATACATCATATAAATGTATGGTCTGACCTGATGATGTGGTGATCGGAACCTGCTCGAGCTCGTCAAGATCCTCAAATTTTACCTCGGCATTCATCGACATCTTCTGGTCGCCGAGAGTTGCCGATCCCGTATACATTGAAAAATTAACAGCTTTAATCGCATCAGCAATAGCTGAAACATCCATCCCGTACTGCTCCGCGTATTCCGGCACAAGCTCGATACTTACATATTTTTCTTTGCCTCCCTTGGTGTCTACCTGTGCAAGAGTAGATATCTTCTGGAATTCGGGCTCTATCTTATCCTTTACAAGCTCAAGGATATCCTCATCCGGATTCTCTGAAGATACGGCAAGGATGATGTCAGGAGAATTCGAGAAGCTGGCCTCGAGAATCGTAGGATCCTTTATCCCATCCGGAAGATCATTCTTTATCCGGTCCAGCTTGGTACGCACATCATTTTTTACCTCCTGCAGGTCAACGCCGTATTCCAGCTGCAGTATGACCTGGCTCATATTCTCCATGGAGTCGGCCTGGATATGCTTTATGCCGGAAATTGACTGACAGGCATCGGAAATAGG
Organism: uncultured Lachnospiraceae bacterium; assembly: GCA_902803625.1. Taxonomy (GTDB): domain Bacteria; phylum Bacillota; class Clostridia; order Lachnospirales; family Lachnospiraceae; genus NK4A144. Next base: position 468 of record CADCQV010000250.1, on the reverse strand, counting down.
ATCCGATATACGCTCATCTATCTGATCCGGAGATGCGCCCGGATAGCTGGTCATAATGCCGAGAACCGGGAAATTCATATCCGGCATCAGCTTTAGCTTCATGCTCGAAAGAGACACGGCGGCAAAGACCACAAGCGAAATTATGGCTACTATTGCAGTTACGGGACGTTTGATTATCCCGCCAATCATAAATTTCATTTATTCGGCCTCCGCTTCAACTGTCGCAGAACCTGCTGTGATCTGGGCAGGATCAATGACCTTATTATCCGCAGTTCCCTTATTCCCCGCGCTGTTGGCCACAGTGTACTTTTCATTTCCGGTGACCTTGATCTCGGCTCCATCCTTTAGCATGGAAGACCAGGTAACTATTATATTGTCGTCAGGCGAAAGACCGCTTATAACCTCTATTCCCTCATCATCCGAAAGTCCTGTTTCAATGTCACATCTTTTGGCGTGATTTCCGTCGGA
>CADCQV010000249.1 GCA_902803625.1 uncultured Lachnospiraceae bacterium | reverse complement strand
GCCTTTTCAATGCCTCCGTCCAGGTAAATAGCTCCTATAACTGCCTCGAAAACATCAGACACTATGGAATCCCTGAACCTGCTGCCTGTATTCTCTTCACCATGTCCCACCAGGATAAAGTCGGAAAGAGAGATCTCATGTGCGCACTCAGCAAGAGTCGGCTCACAGACAAGCGCCGCACGGAGCTTCGTCATATCCCCTTCCCTCATCTTGTCGTTATTCCTGTACAGGAAGTCACTCACAGTAAGCTCCAGAACCGCATCACCCAGAAACTCCAGCCTCTCATAGTCCGGATAGGTATTGATCTTCAGTTCATTGATATAGGAGCTGTGGGAAAGGGCCGAACGAAGGAGCATCCTGTCATTAAAATGATATCCTATGATATTCTCAAATTCGTCAGGCTTAAATTCCAGCATCATCAACCTTCTGTAGCACGTCTGATGGCATTGACAGCATCGGAAACCGTTACGATCTTTTCAGCTTCCTCGGTATCGATGGTGATATCGAATTCCTCCTCGATCCCCATTATGATCTGGAAGACATCCAGGGAATCCGCACCGAGATCGTCAACAAAGGTGGTGTCAGGAGTTATCTCCGACTTGTCAACGCTTAAGACATCCGCAACAATGCTCTGAATCTTTTCAAATTCCATGCTTTCCTTATTCCTTTCACTTTTCCAGCTGTTCCCTTATCCTGTCTGCGATCCTCCCTTCCTTAAATGAGACGCACTGCAGGATGGAATTCATTATTTCCCTGGACTTTGAATTGCCATGGGTCTTTACCACAAGCCCCTTTAACCCCAGAAGGGGAGCTCCCCCGTATTCACTTGCATCATATCTTTTCAGAGCCTTTTTTAAGGAAGGTGCCACAAGGGCTGCGCCGATCTTTCCCGTAAAGGAGCTCAGCATAGCTCCCTTTACGTCCTTTAACAGGGTCTTTGCCACACCTTCCATCATTTTCAGACAGACATTTCCCGCAAAGGCCTCACAGACTATGACATCTGTGTCCCCGTTTATAACATCCCTGGCTTCCACAGAGCCTGTGAAATTAATCCCCGGAGTGTTTTTCAGCAAAGGGAAGGTCTCTTTGACAAGTGCGTTTCCCTTATCCTCCTCGGCTCCGATATTCAGTATACCGACCTTTGGATTTTTTTTGCCAAGGACATACTCCATATATACAGAGCCCATCTTGGCAAACTGCACCAGGTGATTAGGCCTCGCATCCACATTTGCACCGCAGTCCACCAGCAGGGAAACCCCGTTTGAAGTAGGGATAAGAGGTGCTAACGGAGGTCTCTCCACTCCCTTTATCCTTCCGATGAGGAGCTGCCCTCCAACCAGCACGGCACCTGAAGAACCCGCAGATACAAAGGCATCGGCCGTTCCGTCCTTTACGAGGTTTAAGCCCTTTACGATCGAGGAATCCTTTTTCTTTCGGATGGCCATTACCGGAGGTTCCGCGGTTTCGATTATCTCGGTGGAATAAACGGGGATAATGCGTTCTGACGGATATGAATACTTGGACAGCTCGTTATCCACAGCCTCCTTTGTTCCCGTCAGATACACCACGATATTTTTATTTAAGTTTACGGCATCCACTGCCCCCTTTATCACCTCAACCGGGGCATTGTCTCCTCCCATTGCATCCAGGGCCACTTTTGTGATGTCAGACATATACTCTCCTAAAACATACCCACTTAACAAAAGCCTGCCTTTACCGGGCAGGCCTTGCAAAAACACATTCTATTTAAGCTTTAATCCTCAACGTTGATGATTTCCTTCTTATTGTATGTTCCGCACTTCTTGCATACTCTGTGGGGGAACATAAGCTCGCCGCACTTAGGGCACTTAACGAGATTGTAAGAAGCCATTTTCCAATTGGCTCTTCTCTGATCCCTGTGTCCCTTAGACGATTTATTCTTCGGGCAGATAGACATCCTAACACCTCCTCTTCGATTCTAGTCACACCCGCTTATTATAAGGAACAATAATATCCTTGTCAATAATTATTTTCGGCAGGACAAATGCATATTCAATCAACTCCGCTTAATACTGCCTCTTCCTCATCCTTTTGTATATCGGGATCAAAGGAGAGCATGGGTTTTACATCCTTTCCAAATATCCTTCGTTCCCTGTAATTCTTCGTAAGCCTTATTATTAGCGGGATATGCACGATCACCCCCACAAGGTTCGGTATCATCATGAGACCGTTAAAAGTATCGGAGATATCCCAGGCCAGATTGGATTCCATCACGGCGCCGAAAATGATCAGGCCGATAAAAATAAATCTGTATACCCTGGCCCAGGTAACACCCAGAAGATACTCCGTAACCTTGGCACCGTAATACGACCATCCCATGACGGTCGTAAATGCAAAGAGGGTTATGGAGATCACTACGAACCATTCTCCCGGTTTTCCAAGAGTGGATCCAAAAGCCTTGGCAACCAGCGTGGAGTCATTGACCCCTTCCTTTACAAGGCCGGTATTCAGATCGATGGCTCCGGAGCCCAGAACAACAAAGGCCGTCATTGAACAGATCACTATCGTATCGAGGAAGACCTCCGCAATTCCCCACATTCCCTGTCTTACCGGTTCCCTGGCACAGCTGTTGCTGTGGACCATGACCGATGAACCAAGTCCGGCTTCATTGGAGAAAACTCCCCTCTTACATCCGCTCTTTATGGTATTGAAGGCTATCTGTACCGCGCTTCCCGCTGCGCCGCCCTTTATTGCCGCGGGTCCCAGCGCAAACCGGAATATGGACGATACTATCTCCGGAATGGCTGTGATATGAAGAAGGATCATAACCAGGCAGCCGGCGATATACATTATGGACATGAAAGGTATGAGCTTTTCTGAAACCGCCGCCAGACGCCTGAAACCTCCCATGATTATGACAGCGGCTGCAGCCATCAGGAGCATCCCGATCATCCAGTCCGCCTTGGGCGCCCCCAGAAAGGGATCGTAATCCATATCGGGAAGAAAGGTCGACTCGAAATTTATGACTATCTTATT
>CADCQV010000248.1 GCA_902803625.1 uncultured Lachnospiraceae bacterium | reverse complement strand
GAGGTCCTTAAAGGCTTAAATCCCGGACAGACTGTAATAAAGATAGTAAACGAGGAGATGGTATCACTTCTCGGAGAGGCTGAGGAATTAAAGTTTGCCCCGGGTCAGGGAATAACCGTGATCCTGCTCTGCGGCCTTAACGGTGCGGGAAAGACCACAACTGCCGCAAAGCTTGCACTGAGGCTTAAGAAAAAGGGAAAGAAGAGCCTTCTTGCGGCACTTGACGTATACAGACCCGCTGCAGCAAAGCAGCTTGAGATAAATGCGGAAAAGGTTGAATCGGGCTTTTTTATGGAGGAGGAGTGCAAGGATCCCGTAAAGATAGCCAATGACGCCCTGGAGTATGCGAAAAAGCACGGCTATGACGTGGTGATACTGGATACTGCAGGACGGCTGGAGGTCGACCGGGAGCTGATGGATGAGCTTAAGCGCATAAAGGACAACGTCGAGATAACCGACACAGTCCTTGTGGTGGACGCAGGAACCGGACAGGCAGCTGTGGATGTGGCCAGGGGCTTTAATGAAACTGTCGGACTTGACGGCATCATACTTTCAAAGCTTGACGGCGATGCCAGGGGCGGAGCGGTGCTGTCCATACGGAGCACGGTCGGTACCCCGGTTTACTACGTCGGCGTCAGCGAAAAGCCGGAGGGCCTGGAGGAATTCTATCCCGACCGTATGGCCTCAAGAATACTCGGAATGGGAGATGTTCTTTCCCTTATAGAAAAGGCTGCGGATACCGTGGACCGTGAATCTGCGGAAAAGATGAGGGAAAGCGTCAAAAAGGGTAAATTCGATTTTGACGACTACCTTTCCGCTATGGCCCAGATGAATAAGATGGGAGGCCTTAGCTCGATACTCGGAATGCTTCCGGGACTTACCGGAGGTAAGGATATCTCGGGGATGGTGGACGAAAGCCGGCTGAAACGCAATGAAGCCATTATCCACTCCATGACAAAGGAGGAGAGAGCAAATCCGAAGCTTCTTAATCCCCAGAGAAAGCACAGGATCGCAAGGGGTGCCGGTGTTGACATCATGCATGTAAACCGCCTGGTTAAGGAATTTAGTGAGATGCAGAAAATGATGAAGCGTATGCCCGGAATGATGAAGGGGAAGAGGGGCTTCGGAGGTATGGGAAATCTTGCCTCCATGATGAAGGGCTTCAGGTAATCCTGTCATTCTGAGGGCTTCAGCTCTTGTCATTCTGAGGGCTTCAAGTAATCCTGTCATTCTGAGGGCTTCAGCCCGAAGAATCTTTCTGACCTGCGGTTACAGGGGCTTTCATAGTAAATACAGATATCGATCCGTGCGCGCACGGTTTCAGATATATACCGGCCTTTGCCGCCGGAAAAGAATCAAGATATAAAAGAAAGGAAAATCAAATGTTAAAGATCAGACTGAAGAGAATGGGAAAGAAAAAGGCACCTTTTTACAGGGTCGTTGTGGCAGATGCCAGGAATTCGGTTTCAAATTCAAAGAATGTAGCCGAGATCGGAACCTATGATCCCTTAAAGGAGCCCTCAGAATTCAAGGTAAATGAGGAAGAAGCAAAGAAGTGGCTTCAGAACGGCGCACAGCCTACGGAGACTGTTCAGAGATTATTCAAAAAAGCAGGGATCATTTAATTCCGGTCAGGAGGCTATTCTATGATGAAAGAAGTAGTGGAAGTGATCGCCAAAGCTCTTGTGGATAATCCGGACCTGGTCAATGTCAGCGAAACAGAGAATGAAAACGAGATAAATGTTGAGCTCCGTGTTGATAAAAGTGATATGGGCAAGGTCATAGGGAAGCAGGGAAGGATCGCAAAGTCCATCCGTTCTGTTGTGAAGGCGGCATCTTCCAAGGATAACCGTAAGGTGAATGTGGATATCACCAATAACGAATGATCATTTTTTATGATAGATGAGAAGGATCTAAAGAAAAACTATCTGCCTGCAGGCAGGATAACAACAACTCACGGAATAAAGGGAGAGGTCAAGGTCTACCCTGAAGTGGATGACCCTGGCCGCTTTTCTTTATTTAAGGAGGTATATCTCCGTTCCGGGAGCAGGCTTATTTCTGTGGAGATAGAGAATGTAAAATTCTTTAAGAAAACGGTGATCCTGAAGTTCAAGGGCATAGATGATATAAATGATGTGGTAAGGTACAGGGACTACGAGGTACTGGCCCGAAGGGAGGATATAGCCGAGCTTAAGGAGGATCAGTATTTTGATGCGGATATCATAGGACTTATGGTCCTTGATACCTTGGGAACGGAGCTCGGAAAGGTATCATCTGTGCTACACGGCTCAGGCAATGATGTTTATATCATTGATTCCGGACAGGGCAAGGAGATCATGATCCCTGCAGTAAAGAGATTCGTGACAAAAGTCGATATTGAAAACGGTAATATGACGGTTGATCCGCTGCCGGGTATGCTGTCATAGTAAAATTAGAAACGGGAAGTTACGGCATCTACAAAACATGCATTACTGTGTAATCACTTTATTTCCTGAAATGATAGAGAACGCCATGTCCCACAGTATTCTGGGAAGGGCTGTGGATAAGGGGGTTCTTTCCCTCGATACGGTTTCACTCAGAGCATTTTCCCAGAACTCCTACGGGTCGGTTGACGACTATACCTACGGGGGAGGAGCCGGGATGCTTATTGGCTGCGAGCCGGTGTGGCTTGCGTATCAGGAGGCTCTCTGCCGGACCGAACGCCTCTTTGATGAGGAGACTCCCGGGGACAGCAGAGAGGAAAAAAGGGTAAGGGTGATTTACACATCTCCCGGCGGAAGGGTATTTGACGAGAAAATGGCCGGTGAGCTGTCAAAGGAGGAAGCACTTATTATCCTCTGCGGACACTATGAAGGCATTGATCAGAGGGTTCTTGACCGTATCGTTACCGATGAGATCTCCATCGGAGACTATGTGCTGACCGGGGGAGAGCTTCCGGCTCTTGTCATAATGGATGCTGTAAGCCGCAGGATCCCGGGGGTTTTGAATAATGAGGATTCCGCGGGAAGCGAATCCTTTGAGAACGGACTGCTGGAATACCCCCAGTATACGAGGCCTGCCAAGTGGCGGGGTGAAAGTGTTCCGGACATCCTTCTTTCCGGAGACCATGCCGCGGTGGATACCTGGCGCCTCACTGAGGCCAAGAAACGCACCGGAAAAAACCGTCCGGAATTACTTGAAAAATGGTACAGGAACAGGGGAATTTTTTGACAGGGGAAAACTATGGATTTCAAAAGAAGATACAGAAAAGCACTTGCAATTTTTCTTAGCCTTGTACTGATGCTGCCTACGGTCAGCACATATGCGGATAATGGCCGGGCATCGTCGGAAGAAGGGGCTTTAACTGAGGAGGCTTCCGTTTCGTCCATGCTTAAGGAAGAGGTTTCCGCTCTTCAAAGTCTCACTCCGGGAAAGGACTATGTGGACGGGGAGGGCGTATTTCTTGCGGACAGCCTTTCGGAGGCAAAGAAGACCGCATCGGAGTACGGCGCGGAGCTTATAAGCTTTGATTACGGTGTGGCCTCTGTACGATTCAGGGGAAGCACTGCCGAAGCACTTGATAAGGCAGCAGACTTATCAACGGTCTCGACCCTTATAGAGCCGGACTATACTGCAGAGCTTCTGGATGTGGATGATAATTTTGCAGAGATACTGGAGGAAGCCGGATCATACAAAAAAAGCTCCTTTGAAGAAGGCCTTCTTAACAGCGGGGACACTGAAGGCAGCGATCCTCTGGCAGACAGGCAGTATTACCATAAGCTTATTAAGGATGGAGAAGCCCTGAAGATATCATCGGGAAACGGGGTTACGGTAGCGGTTCTGGACACCGGTGTAAATATGGAGCATGAGGATCTGAACACCTCGGATAAGAAAAGCGGCGGATATATCGAAAAGCTCTGGATTCCTGCGCTTGCAAGCGTTAATGATGCGGGAGAGGTGGATAAGGAGCATAGCGGCTTTGATTACAATATGGGACATGGAACCCATGTCAACGGTATTATCGCTGCAATAAAGGGGAACGGAAAGGGAGGCTACGGAATTGCCCCCGGAGTAAGGATAGATTCCATCCAGGTCACAAAGGAGAGAAGCTTCAGTCTCAAAAATATCGCGATCGGCGTCAGGATGGCAATAGACAGGCATGTCGATATTATCACTATGAGTATGGGATCCAATTCAAATGCCTCATACTTAAGCACCGTTATAGATGAAGCCTATGATAACGGTATCATCTGTGTTGCGGCCGCAGGTAACTCCGGCTCCGAAAAGGAGTATTATCCCGCAGCATATGAGCACTGTATCTCCGTTGGTGCCGTTACCGCGACAGAGGGAAAGCTTGCGGACTTCTCAAATTACGGAAGCTGGGTTGATATTTTATCCCCGGGATCAGGGATCTGGTCTTCATATATTTATCAGAAGTATGATACTTCATCGGACAGTATAAAGCAGGGTTCTTCAAACACTGATTCATATAGGAGCGTTGGCGGTACTTCCCAGGCCACTCCTATGGTGGCGGCTGTTACGGCAATGTGCCTTGGCTCAAACCCGGATCTTATGAAGGAAAAGAGCAGTGAACGTTTTGATATAATAAAGGAGATCCTGGAGATCACAAGTGACGGAAAGGCATACAGCTATTCCGACAGGACGCTGTACGGAATGATCCAGGCATATGACGCGGTTAATCTCACAAAGAGCTTTAATCTCCACCCGTCATATACACTTGTGGATGCTGCCGGGCACTACGGGTCCCTGTTTTCCGGGTATATCAGCGAGAAAAAGAGCTTTAAGCTGAAAATCGGCGATTCTATGGGAAAGATAAGCGATAAAAAGCTGACGAAGTCGGTATCCTGGAACAGCAGTAACCCCGGAGCGGTAAAGGTGGAAAAGGGGAAGATTAAGTGCGTTTCCGGAAAGGAAGGGGACAGGGTCCTTATCACCGCTACAGTCGGAAGCGATACACTGATCTACTTCCTGAAGGTTCAAAGAACCGTAAAGAAGATGGGACTTCTCAGGGGCGATATGAGGATAGTCGGAAAATGCGACAAGAGCGTACGCACCGGACAGCCTGTGAAGATCGCAAATCCTTATTCCGCTGTTTCAGATAATGAAATAGGTGTATACTATACTAAAAAGAAAAAGCAGCTCTCATCCGGTATTGATGACTGCAGGGATCTGGCAGACGGCAGGTTTAAATATGATATCAGTGTGTCAAAGAGTGATCTGAAAAAGGTTTCGGTGGAAAAGACCGACTCGAATGGGGATCCTCTGGTGATCATACCGAAAAAGTCCGGTAGTGTCATAAAAGTCAAATATAAGCTTATTGACGGATCGAATAAGAAGTTTTCGGTGAAACTCAGGGTCGGATAACTGTCATTCTGAGGGCTGTGCCGACTGTCATTCTGAGGGCTTAAGCCGACTGTTATTCTGAGGGCTGTGCCGACTGTCATTCTGAGGGCTTAAGCCCGAAGAATCTTCTTTATGGCTACTTTAGGGGAAAAATAACCGGAGTATGAATATGGAAAGAGAATTTGAGACGGAGCTCGCGAGGGAGCTGTTTATGGAGGTTTCCGCTCTGATCGATGTGACTAAGATAAAGAGAAGGTATATTTCGCAGAAGTATATCTGGAAGCTCTGGAAAAGAGTATACAGGGAGAACTGCGGGATAACCAGGTATGTAATTATGCTGTGAGGAAGATCCTTCGTCGCTGACAAGACGGCGATGTTTGTTTTAAGGATCGTGGCTTGATAAAAACACAAGAAAGGAACAAAAGAAAATGGAAGCATCAGACAAGGTCAATCAATTTATTGCAAAGGTTTTTGAAAGGGCGTCAAAGGACATAAAGACCATAGTCCTTCCCGAGTCAAACGATAAGAGGGTCATAAGAGCCGCTACCTGGGCTATGAGAGATAATATAGCAAAGATCATAATGGTGGGGGACGAAAAAGAGGTTGCGGAAAAGGCAAAGAAGCTCCGTGTCGATATTTCGGATATTGATTTTGTAAATCCCCTTACGGATCCGAAATTTGAAGAATATAAGGAAAAGCTTGTGGAGCTTAGAGCCCATAAGGGCATGACAGCTGAAAAGGCCGATGAGATACTCCGGAGCGACTATCTCACCTACGGTATCATGATGGTTAAAAACTCTGATGCGGACGGAATGGTTGCGGGAGCCTGCCACGCAACGGCAGATACCTTAAGGCCTGCCCTGCAGATCCTACGTACAGCACCCGGAGTTGAGATGGTTTCCGGCTTCTTTGTTATGTGTGTGCCGGACTGCGATATGGGTGAGAACGGCACCTTCGTATTCGGAGACTGCGGACTGAATCAGGATCCGACCTCCGAGGAGCTTGCAATAATTGCCCGTACCAGCGCCAATTCCTTCAAGGCTCTGGTCGGAGCCCAGCCGAAGGTAGCCATGCTTTCACATTCCACCAAGGGCTCCGCAAAGCACGAGCTTGTCGACAAGGTCAGAAATGCGGTAAAGATCGCTCATGAAAAATATCCCGGACTTATCCTTGACGGAGAGCTGCAGACGGATGCAGCCATAGTACCGGAGGTGGCGGAGAGCAAGGCTCCGGATTCCGATGTGGCAGGGCATGCAAATGTACTTATTTTCCCGAATCTTGATGCGGGCAATATAGGCTATAAGCTTGTTCAGCGCTTAGGAAAGGCAGATGCCTACGGTCCCCTTCTCCAGGGACTTTCAAAGCCGGTAAACGACCTTTCCCGCGGATGCAATACCCACGACATCGAGGGTGTTATCGCCATAACTGCCGTTCAGGCACAGCTTGCGGCAAAACAGTCCTAAATAAATCATTTTTAAAGGGGTATATAAATGGGAGAAGATGAAATTAAAAACAATACTTTACTCGCCAATCAGCAGAGCGTTCTTCAGGGAAAGAAGGTTCTGGAGAGCTTCATTGAGGAAACAAAGGATCCTCTGGGGAAGACCTCAGAGCTTCTTTTGGGGCTTTTACGTGACAATAAGGATACCGAATACGGAAAAAAGTACGGTTTTGGCAGTATAAATAGTATTGAAGACTATCAGAAAAAGGTGCCGGTCGTCAACTATGACGATATCGCACCTTATCTTGAGCGTATGATGAAAGGTGAGAAAAACATTCTCACCTCTTACGATTATAATCATTTCAACGAGACCTCCGGCACTGTCGGTGTCCCGAAGGTCGTTCCCATGACTGAAAAACAGTCTGAGATATTCGCCAAATACAATAATCTTTATAATTACGGGATCCTTGGAAACAATCTGGATCCTTCCTGGATGGAGGGACGGGCTTTCTGTACCTCAAGCGGAAACTGCAGGACACTTAAGAGCGGTCTCACCGTCGGCGAAGCTTCCGCAAAAATGGCTGATTATATAAAGGGCGGCAGGGATGCTCTGGATCAGATGATAAGGACCTTATTCACAACTCCCATAGAGGGTCTGAATCCCGCCCACGGAG
>CADCQV010000247.1 GCA_902803625.1 uncultured Lachnospiraceae bacterium | reverse complement strand
TTTTTATCATCATCTCCGAGGGCGTAGCAGCCGACCGGTACATAATAATTCAGCCTTGCAACGGCAGAAGCCACGTCCGGCGCGGCCTCCGGCGGCACAGTGCCGGACAGTGTGATGACGGTTGAGAAAAAGAAATGATCATCATCCTCTATGGGAAGAAAAAAGAATTCCCCGAGAACACTGATAAGATCCGGTCCGAATCTTAAGATCTCTGAGCGGAGAATATCCATCGGGGTCTCGAGCTCCTCAGCCGTAAACATTGATATTTCCCCTATACCACTGTCCTCTTTTAATCCTGCTTCCAGCTCCTTTAATAGCTCATTTTTTCTGTCCTTCATCCCTTAAGGCTTTTGCTCCTTTCCGAATATGCTCTGCCCCAATGCTTTTGTTTAATTCCCTGTCATCCTGAGTGCTGTCCCGTCAGGGCTTAAGCCAGTCGTACATATCCTGGTACTGTCTCGCGGAAACCGACCAGGAGAAGTCCGCCTTCATGGCTCTGTCGATAATCTTATTCCACTCTCTCCTATGGTTTACATAAACATTATGAGCGTAGTGTATCGCACCCAGCATATCGTGGGCATTGTAGGTTGAGAAGGAGAAGCCCGTTCCCTTTCCTTCATACTCATTGTAAGGCTCCACCGTGTCCTTCAGTCCCCCGGTCTCCCTTACTATGGGTACTGTGCCGTAGCGGAGTGCCATCAGCTGGGAAAGTCCGCAGGGCTCAAAAAGCGAGGGCATCAGGAAGGCATCACAGGAGCCGTAGATCTTGTGGGACAGCTCCTCCGAATAGTAGATATTTGCCCTTATCTTGTTATTGTACTTCCAGTCATAGTGACGGAACATATTTTCATACTTTTCTTCACCGGTACCGAGGATAATAAGCTGGATATCATCCTGGGCGAGCTCATCCATAACATATGCTATCAGATCAAAGCCCTTCTGATCGGTAAGCCTTGAAACTATGCCTATCATAAAGGCGTCGTCCCGTCTTTCCAGACCCAGCTGGTTCTGCAGCGCCCTCTTATTCTTTATCTTCTCCTTACGGAAATTCTTCTGGTTATAGGTCTTGTCAAGGAACTTGTCGGTCTCGGGATTGTAGTCGTCGTAATCTATGCCGTTTACTATACCCCGGAGATCGTGGTCACGGGCACGAAGAAGTCCGTCCAGCTTTTCCCCGTAGAAGGGGGTTTTTATCTCCTCCGCATAGGTACGGCTTACCGTTGTTATGGCATCCGCGTAGACTATACCGCCCTTCAGTACATTTGCGTCTTTATAGGCTTCCAGCTTGTCCGGAGCGAAGTAGTAGGGCGAGAGACCGCTGAAGCGCTGCACGGTCTTCACATCCCAGCATCCCTGGAACTTCAGGTTATGAATGGTGATCACAGACTTCATATACTTGAAGAACTCGCCTTCCCTGAAGGAATCGTGAAGGTATACCGGGATAAGGCCTGTCTGCCAGTCGTGGCAGTGGATGATATCGGGATGAAAATCAATCAGGGGGAGTGCGGAGAGCACGGCTCTCGAAAAGAAGATAAATCTCTCCAGATCCCACTTTCCGTCGGTTGTATAGGGACTGTTTCCGGAAAAATAATACTCGTTATCAATGAAATAATAGGTGACACCGTTCCACTCGGCCCTGAATATGCCCACATAGGTATTCTGGCCGTTATATTCCATATAGAAATTGGTGATATACTGAAGCATATCCTTAAATTTCTGCGCCATGCAGTTATACTTCGGTATCATCACCCGGACATCAAAATACCTCTTGTCAAAGCAGGAAGGCAATGACCCCACCACATCCGCCAGACCTCCGGTCTTGATAAAGGGAACCGCTTCTGATGCTGCAAAAAGCACGTTTTTCATAATCTTCCTCCTTTTCTTAATCTATTCAGAACCCTCAGCTGCAGGTGCTTCGGGCTGTCCCGAATAGTTACTTACCTTCCTTTTATCCGCCAGATCCTTCATTTCCCCGGCGTTTTTCAATACCGTTTCGGTAATACTCTCTCCCGAAAGAAGCCTTGCAAGCTCCTTTACCATCGCGTCCCTGTTTAAGGCTGTGATCTCGGTTCTGGTCCTGCCGTCGGACTGCCGCTTTTCTATGGAGAAATGGTCATCCGCCATGGCCGCTATCTGCGGCAGATGGGTGATGACGATCAGCTGATGCGCCTTTGACAGCTTGAGCAGGCTTTCGGAGACCTTCTGGGCAGTGCGGCCGCTTATTCCCGTATCTATCTCGTCAAAGATCATGGTCGGTATATCGTCCATATCCGCAAGCACCGTCTTCAATGAGAGCATTATCCTCGAGAGCTCGCCCCCGCTGGCAACATCCTTTAAGGGCTTTACGTTTTCCCCGAGATTGGTGGAAATATAGAAACATACCCGGTCTCTGCCGTCAGGCCCGAAGTCTTCGGCCTCATCCACCCTGACCTCAAAAAGGGCTTCGTCAAAATTTAAATCCCTTAAGCCCTGCTCCATGGCTTCTCCCATGGTAAGGGCAGCTCTTTTCCTTATATCCGTAAGGACCGCCGAAGCCTCCGCCATATCCTTATAGGCTTCCACCGCACGTTCCTTCAGGATGTTCAGATGTTCGTCATAATTAGTCAGGATCTCAAGCCTGTCCTGCCTTTCCTTTAAGGCATCGCCGATATCCTCAAGGCTCTGTCCGTATTTCTTTTTAAGGTCGTTTATAAGATCCAGCCTCTCCGTTACCTCGTTATACTCCTCAGGTGAAAACTCGAGACTGCTTAAATAGTCCTCCATATCCCTCTTGAAATCGCCTAAAAGGGAATCTATCCCGCTTAATTCCGCATACAGGTCGGAAATACCCCCTCCGGATTCGATAACACTTGAAATTGAACGGAGAGCTCTTGAGATCAGTGCCGATGCCCCCTCATTGTCACCGGAGATCAGATTGGAGACCTCTACCAGAACCTCGGCTATTTTTCTTGAATTATTCATTAAATGGAACCTGTCCTCAAGCCCTGCATCCTCACCCGGCTTCAAACCGGCTCCAATGATCTCGTTTATCTCAAATTCCAGAAGATCCGCTTCCCTCTTTCTGACATTTTCATCCCTGTCCATGCTTTCCAGGTCTTCCGTGATCCTCCTCCAGCTGTCATATCTTTCACGGTATAGAGTCAGGGCCTTTTCTGCTTCTTCCCCCGCAAATCTGTCAAGGAAAATGAGGTGCTGCTTCTCGTGAAGGAGGGACTGGTGCTCTGACTGGGCGTGGACATCTATTAAAAGCGAGCAGAGCTCCCTAAGCTCACTGCCGGTCAGAGTCCGTCCGTTAACCTTTGCCGTGGTCCTGCCTCCGAAGATCCTCCGACGGATTATCACGTTACCGTCCTCTTCCACGGGAATATCCATTTCCCTTATCCTTTGTAGCTTTTCACCCTCATCCAGTGAGAATACCAGCTCTATTTCCGCCGGAATCTTCTCATCCCTTAATATATCAGACTTTGCCCTGCCTCCGAGTGCCAGATTCACACTTCCGATAACCAGGGATTTTCCCGCACCGGTCTCGCCGGTAAAGACATTCAGCCCTTGCCCGAAGCTCACCTCCGCATTCTCTATCAATGCCAGATTTTTAACACTTAAGCTTAATAACAATTGACGATAAACTCCTGTCCTTTATTCTATGATATCCGAAAGCTTCTTCTTCAGAAGAACGGTTTCCTCAGCGGTTTTTATGACGCACATAATCGTATCGTCACCCGCGATGCTTCCCACGATCTCCGGTATGCTCATGGCATCTATGGCCGCGGCCACAGCCATGGCCATCCCGCTTAAGGTCTTTATCACAAGGATATTCCCCGCATCCTCCAGGGATACCACAGCCTCCTTAAATATCGTCCTTATGGTTCCGTCATCCTTTCGACGGCTCTGTTCCCCGGCAACATAATACTGTCCTCCGTTTTCGGAGGTGACCTTGCTTATCTTCAGCTCACGGATGTCTCTTGAAACCGTAGCCTGGGTCACGTCAAATCCCGAAGACTTAAGCGCTTCGCATAAGCCCTCCTGGGTATCTATATTCTGTTCCCTTATAAGTGAGAGCAGTTTTTCCTGTCGTTTTTTTTTCATATCTTTTTGATTTCCCGGATCTGTCCGCTCTGCCCTATAGCTTCCGGCCGTGCTTATGAATTTATCTTCCTGCTCAGTACGTTCAAAAAGCTGTCCTGTGCGGTTTTTACAATGCGCGTCACATGACTCGACGGTCTGATGCTGACCCTGTCTCCCGCCTTCAGTGCACAGGGGAAGTGTCCGTCAAATATAACCGAGGAATTATCATCGCTGACAGTCATCTCAACCCTTGAGTCCGCCGATATCACAATACTCCTGGTATTCAGTGTATGGGGACAGATGGGGGTTATCACCATCATTCTGGCCATGGGCTCGATTATGGGGCCCCCGGCCGACATTGAATAGGCAGTTGAGCCTGTGGGAGTACAGACTATCATGCCGTCTGCCTTGAAGCTGCTTAAGTACCTCGAATTGACAAACAGCTCATAATCCGAAACCGTAAGCATCCTGTTACGTACGACTATATCATTCAGAGCTCTTGATTCGGTTCTTTGTTCCCCCTTTTGATCAAAAATCATTCCGCAGAGCATCATCCGCTCCTCTATGGAATAATCTCCGAGCAGTACCTTATCAAGAGCTTCCTCTATCTTATCCACCTCCACATCGGTCAGATAGCCAAGAGTTCCCTGGTTAATGCCGAGGATCGGCAGATCCAGATCCGCCGTATCTCTGGCAGCCGCTATAAGAGTACCGTCACCTCCGATGGTTATAACGCAGTCCGTTCCTCCGGGCACCTCATCCTTACAGGTATAATGTCCGTCCTCGGAGGGGCCTGCCTCGGCCGCATATATGGAACAGCCTCTGGCTTTAAGAAAATCCACGGTTCTCCCTGTGACCGACAGATCTCTGTCCCGTTTTATATTTGTAATTATAAAGAATTTATTCATATCGAAACATCTTTTGCGGATCACCGTCATCCCTCAATCCGCTGTCATCCTGAGCGTCAGCGAAGGATCTTTTCAAATCACCGGCAAACCTTCCTCAAATACATCAGGTACTCAATATTTCCCTCCGGACCCTTTATTGGCGAAAAATCGAGTCCCTTAACGGTGAAACCGCAGTCAAGTGCATAGAAAAAAACATTCGATATTACTTCCCTGTGGGTCTCAAGCTCCCTTACGACACCCTTTTTCCCAACCTTGTCCTTTCCTGCCTCAAACTGTGGCTTTATCAGGCAGACCATCTCCCCTCCGTCCTTAAGGACAGGGTATGCCGCCGGAAGTATCTTTGAAAGCGAAATAAAGGAAACGTCGCAGGAAGCAAAATCCACTACTTCACCGATATCCTCCGGCTTCAGGTAACGGAAATTGGTCTTTTCCATACAGACCACACGGCTGTCGTTTCTTAATCCCCAGTCAAACTGTCCGTAGCCCACATCCACGGAATAGACCTTCCCCGCACCATTCTGCAGCATACAGTCCGTAAAGCCTCCGGTGGAAGCACCTATGTCAAGACATTTGAGACCCTCAAGATCGAGACTGAATACCTTAAGTGCCTTTTCCAGCTTCAGCCCGCCGCGGCTTACATACCTTAGCTTCTGCCCCCTGTATTCGATCTTCACGCTTTCGGAAAATAAAGAACCGGCCTTATCCTCACGCTGTCCCTCTACAAAAATATCGCCCGTCATTATATATCCCCTGGCCTTTTCCCTGGAGGGGGCAATTCCTCTTTCAACTAATAAAATATCAAGCCGTTTTTTATTTTTCATATGAAGGTCTTTTTTGTCAGTGAAACAATACCTGTGTTATTTAATCCGTTGGATGTGTGATCCAAGCATTTTTTCCGGAAATTCTCCCGAAAAGAACGAAAGCGGTTGTTACTATCAGTAAAGTGCGTGTTATTATAACACTCGCATCCTTAATCGGAAATCCCGGAAAACTCCTTGAATACGCGCTCTGCTATAGATTCTGCATCCAATCCCAGTTCCTTTTTTAAAATCAGCGGATTTCCATGCTCCACATATTTATCCGGGATCGAAACCGTGATCACCTTAACATTCCGGGTGTTTTCGTTACACTTATTATTTTCCAGAAATTCCAGTACTTTTGCGCCAAAACCGCCACTTTGAACGTTTTCCTCCAGGGTGACCAGTATTTTCTTATTCCGGGCCTCCGAGAGAATGATTTCCTCATCTATGGGCTTCACAAATCTGGCATTTATAAGAGAGCAGTCGATATTTTTCTCCCTCAGAAGCTCCCTTACCTTTTCGGCGGTTTCCACCATGGAGCCCACTGCTAATAAAGAAACATCTGTTCCTTTATAAATCACCTCCGCCTTTCCGAATTCCACAGGCTCTCTCATATCCCTTAGTCCGTCATAAGCCGTTCCTCTCGGATAACGTATGGCTACCGGAGCGTCAAAATGAATCGCAAACTTCATCATATCCGACAGCTCCCACTTGTTTTTCGGTGCCATGATATGCATATTCGGAATGGACGAGAGATAGGAAAGATCGAATATTCCCTGGTGTGTCTCTCCGTCTGCCCCGACGATTCCGGCCCTGTCTATGCAGAATATAACGTGCAGATTCTGTATGCACACATCATGAAGTATCTGGTCATAGGCGCGCTGCAGGAATGAGGAATAAATAGCCACAACGGGTATCATCCCCCCGGCCGAGAGCCCGGCCGCAAAGGTGACGGCGTGTTCCTCGGCAATGCCCACATCAAAAAATCTGTCGGGATACAGGTTCTTAAAGCGCTTTAATCCCACTCCGTCCGGCATAGCAGCTGTTATTGCACATAATCTGTCGTTTCTCGCCGCAGCCTTCAGTATGACCGTGGAGAAGATATCCGTCCAGTCTGGTTTATCCTTATTCTTAACAGGCAGACCCGTTTCAATGTCAAAGGGTCCGGTTCCATGGAACCTGGCGGGGTGCCGCTCAGCCGGAGCATAACCCCTGCCCTTCTTCGTGCAGACGTGAATAAGAACGGCGTGGTTTATCTTTTTGGCCTCATTTATGGTGCGGACCATATTGTTTATATCGTGTCCGTCAAGTGGTCCGAGATAGGTAACTCCCAGATCCTCAAAGAACATTCCCGGCACAAAGAGCTGCTTTATGGAGTTCTTGTAGCGCTTCAGCCTGTCCACTATCCTGTCACCCTTTGGAACCTTTAGTATCTGCTTCTGCAGGGCAACCTTGAAGTCCTGATAGCCCTCAAAGGTGCGGATACTCTGCAGGTATCTTGATATCCCGCCCACATTTTCGGAGATGGACATATTGTTGTCATTAAGGATAATAATAAAATTCGTGCTGAGTCTCGCAGCATTATTCAGGGCTTCATACACCATTCCGCCGGTCAGGGCGCCGTCTCCTATGACCGACACCACTGTATAGCTTTTCTGCCTGAGATCCCTGGATTTCACAAGCCCCAGTCCTGCGGATACCGATGTGGAGCTGTGCCCCGTATCAAAGGAATCACAGTCGCTCTCACTCCTTTTGGGGAAGCCGGAGAGCCCCTTAAACTTCCGTAGATCATCAAAGGCATCCTTCCTGCCTGTAAGGATCTTATGGGTGTAGGACTGGTGCCCCACATCAAAGATGATCTTATCCTCCGGCAGGTTTAAGGAGAGATGCAGAGCCATTGTAAGCTCCACAGCTCCCAGATTTGATCCCAGGTGTCCGCCGTTTTCACTTATTTTTTTAATCAAAAAGGTTCTTATCTCCTGTGACAGGAGCATATATTCGTCAGGATTGACCTTCTTTATATCATTCGGTTTATTAATCTTATCGAGTATCATTGGGTTATGCCTCTCTGTTCACAAGGGACAAAACCAGTTCCCGTAAAAAAACGTTCTCCCTGCCCAGACTGTCAAGCTTCTCTATGGCGGCTCCGGAAAGTCTTCTCTGGTCCTCCTCCGATCTGTCCAGTCCATACAGGGTAACATATGTTACCTTATCATTTTCCGCATCGGAACCTACGTGTTTTCCGAGCTTTTTCTCGTCTCCGATGACATCCAGTATGTCATCCTTTATCTGGAAAGCTATCCCTATATCCGAGCCCAGGCTCTCCATTAGTGAAACATCCTTTTCTTCTGCCCCTGCAAGCACCGCACCTGTCATAAGTGCAGCTTCGATGAGGGCCGCCGTCTTTTTCCTGTGAATAAACAACAGCTTCTTTTCATCTATCGGAAGACCCCTTTTCTCCGAGTCCACATCCGCGGACTGTCCCCCGAGCATTCCGTTTATTCCGGCCTTATCAAAAAGTATCTTAAGCGCCCTTATTATCCTCAGGGTGACTCTCTGCCGTTCTTCCGTGGAAATTCCCTCCGGGATCAGGTCAAAGGCCTTAAGGGCGGTTTCAAATGAGAGATTAAGAAGGCAGTCGCCGGCCAGTGTTGCCATTCCGTCACCGAATACAACATGGGTGGTCTCCTTTCCCCTTCTTAAGAGATCATTATCCATGGCAGGCAGATCATCGTGCACGAGGGAGTAATTGTGAATATACTCCAGTGCCGCCATAAAAGGCTCAATATACTCTTCTTTCCCGCCGAACATTAAAAAGGCCTCTCTCATAAGCACGGGTCTCAGGCGTTTTCCTCCTGCAGTAAGTGAATAGGCTGCGGCCTCCAGCACCCTTCCGGCATATCCCGCATCCCCGGGCAGATACTTTAGTACAACACCCTCGGCAAAAGAAGTCCTTATTTCCAATTCCTTACTGAAAATCATATTCCCCGCCTTCCGTTATGACCCTGACCTTCTTTTCAACCCGGTCGATCTTTTCATTAACGGCTTTCAGAACCTTCATCCCGCGCTCAAATTCCCTGAAGGAATCCTCCAGGGATATTTCCTCGTCCGAAAGCCTTCGTACCGTTTCCTCCAGCATTCCGAAGCCCTCCTCGACAGAAAGCGAATCGAGATCCCTTTCATCCGAGGCTGATTTTTTCTCTTCCTTCGACATTGGCAGTTATCCTTCCGTCAGGGGTATAGACCCTTATCCTTTCGCCTTCAGAAACATCATCAATACTCTTAACAGGCTTTCCTTTACAGTTTTCGGTATAGCTGTAACCCCGGCTCAGAGTATTAAGGGGGGAAAGAGCGGAGAGCTTTCCGGCGTACAGCGTCCTTAGAGCCCTTTTTTTGTCCAGCTGCTTCCTCATAAGTGAAATAAGGCTTTCAGCATATCTTTTTGACCTTTCCTCCCGGAGCTTTATCCTGGATAGCGGCGAAAGGGCATCAAGACGGGCCTTCAGCTCTGAAGCCCCCTCTCTGTATTTAAAGATACGACTGTCAATAATATCTGTCAGTCTTTGAGCATAGCTTAAAATATTCTCCTCAAAGGCACTCAGCTCAAATACCGCGAGCTCCGCTGCAGCTGAAGGTGTAGGTGCCCTTAAGTCCGCCACCATATCCGCGATGGTGACATCCGTTTCGTGCCCGGTACCGGAAATAATGGGAATGCTGCAGTCAAATACCGCACGGGCAAGCTTCTCTTCATTAAAGGCCCAGAGATCCTCAATGGAACCTCCGCCTCTGCCTATTATGATAACATCCGCTTTCTTTTCCTCCAGGACCCTGATCCCGCGTATTATGGAATCCGCGGCCCCTTCTCCCTGTACAAGAGCGGGATAGAGAAGGATGGTGATATACGGATTTCTCCTCTTTGCCACATTTATTATGTCCCGTACCGCAGCACCCGTCGGAGCCGTGACCACTCCGAGCTTCTGCACATACGAGGGAATGGGCCTTTTATACATACTGTCAAACATGCCCATTTCAGCAAGCTCTCTTTTTAATTCTTCAAATTTCCTGTAGAGCTCCCCCAGCCCGGCAGCCTTGATCCTTTTAACGTATATCTGATAGGTTCCGGCTTTTTCATACACAGAGATCCTGCCCTGCACCGTAACCTTGTCGCCGGCGACCGGTCTGAAATCAAGATTAATTGTATCCGAGGAAAACATAACGGCTGATATGCACGAATTACCGTCCTTAAGTGTAAAATAAAGATGCCCGGAGGAATGATATTTCACATTGGACATTTCTCCCTGAACGCTTATATCCGAAAGAATGAAATCGTCCGAAATGATGCCGTGTATATATCTGTTTACCTCTTCAACGCTCCAGATTCTTCCTTCAGATGCCATTTTCCTTTGCTATTCCCGCCAGAACCCCGTTTACGTACTTTCCGGCGTTATCCTGCCCGTACTTTTTCGCGAGCTCCACGGCCTCATTTATTGCCACCTTTTCGGGTACGGCATCATCATAGAGCAGCTCATAGACAGCAAGCCTTAAGATCGACAGCTCAACCTTCCCCATTCTGGAAACTGACCACTTATCCGAATGCTTTTCAATGATATCGTCGATCTTAGGGATGAGTCCGAGGATCTTCCCTGTTTTCTCCTCGATCTCTGCTCTTGACACTTCATCCGCTCTTCCTTCCGGAGAATCCAGGTACAGTCTGATCTCCTCAGGCATATCCTGCGGAGAATTGAATTCGCTCATAAAGATCAGAACGAAAATATGCTCTCTTATAAGGCTTCTCTTCATTCCTCGCTGCCCTTTTCCATATCCACGGCCGATACCCTTATATCCACATCGGCAACGGAAAGACCGGTCATATTCTCAATTGTACTCTTTACCTTCTCCTGGACATGCCGGCTTACATCCGGGATATTATAGCCGTAAAGGACTGTGATGGTCATTTCAACACGGACTATGTTTTCCGCAACCTCCACCCTGACCCTTTTCTCGTTCTTCTTTACTCCAACATAGGCCATTATGGTGCTGCCGAGATTACCGGTGCTCACACCGACGCCCTCCACCTCTCCGGCGGCAATGGCAGCGATCTGCGCCACGACATCATCCGCTATCTTCACATCCCCCTCGATATCAGTATTCAGAAGAGTGTGATTCTCTTTTTTCTCATTAGCCATGATAATCCTCCATTAATCCGGTTCATTATACCATGATTACAGCTTGAACGTCAGCGTCAGTTCCGACTTGTTTTCGATATAAGTGACCTTATCTGCATCGGGCATGAGATTGAATATTTCCTGCTTTGTGAACAGGGTATCAAAAAGCCCGTTATATACCTCCTCCGAGGATGCCCTTATGGTAAACATATGGGAATCGATTTCCTTCTCGTGGTTAAATACCGCCTTCAACCGGTCCTCATTGACCTCCGTAAAGTATTTCGACTCTTTAACATAATAATATTCATCAAGGGATGTGCAGTCCGGAAGGGGCCCCCGCTCCGAAACCGTATGGGTCCTCTGCAGAATGTCGGAATTGCAGCCAAAGTAATTGTAGCTGGTGATGGACGCTTCTCCGTTTTCCGAATCCAGATATGAGGAATCCCCGAAGGTCGTATCCACATAGCAGTAGGTACCGTCCATACGAACAAGATTCCAGGCGTGGTTCTCATTCGCCGCCTGACCGTACACCACCGTACAGAATATTCCCATCCTGTCCAGCAGATACTTAAATGACATGGTATAGCCCTGACAAATGCTTTTGTTGTTTAAGAAAACAGATATGATATTCTGGCTGTCGGCGGCGTTCTCATCATACTCGGTATTATCTATTATCCATTCATAGATATACTTTACCTTCTCATAGTCGCTGTTATCATCCGGAACAGAGGCAAGTATCTTGTCGGTAACCGTTTTGATCTCACTTTCCTTTTCCTTTCTCTCCTCCTTTGAGAGACTGTACCTGCCGGCAAAATCAATTCCCAGGGTTTCTTCTCCCTGTGTCTTCATAGTTGTTTTGTATCCGTCACAGAAAAAGAGCTCCGGATGGTCCATCATGCAGAGATTAAAGATACGGTCTATCTCATCGGGGTCCTTTGACGATACCCCGACACTTTCGTCCATGGCAAAAATGGCATTATAGATCTCCATATAGAGCTTTTTCCCCTGACTGTCCAGAGTTGAAAAGTAATAGGCTCTCTCATCCTCCTTAACCCCGGCCTCAGTATCCTCCTCTTCCTCTGTCTCCTCCTCTGCCTCTTCTTCCACGACATTCTCTTCGGATGCCGTTACTTCCTCCCCGTCCTCTTCCGGTGCGGAAGAGACCTCATCTTCCCCGTCGTCCCGGTCGTCAGCGTTGTCCCCGTCCTCTTCTTTTCCGGAAACCGCCTCGGGGCTCTCCCATGAGGGCTGGGTGTAATCAGGTATATCCTCCTCATTTCCCGTATCGTAGATAAGATCATAATCCTTCTCGATTATCGACCTTATTATCCTTCCCGCTATGATCTCCGGGACAGTATCCACATCACAGGCAGTGAGGCAAAAAGTGAGAAGAAATAAGAGAAGGACCGTGAAAAAATGCGGTCTGTTCTTAGTTCTCGCTGAATTCATCAAGCTCCAGTCCTTCGTTACGCTCCAGAGTCATTCCTATGGACCAGCTGTTCACGAAGAGAAGCAGAGGATTTCCCTTAAGATCCCTTACCCTCTTCATATCGCTTGTACCCGTGATGGTTGAGGGATCCGTCCTTCTGTCCCTTATCCATCTTATATGCTCATAGGGGAGGCGTTCCAGTATGATCTCCACGTTATACTCGTTCTTTAGCCTGTACTGCAGCACCTCAAACTGCAATACGCCGACGACGCCCACGATTATCTCCTCCATACCGTAGTTTTCTTCCTGGAAGATCTGTATGGCACCCTCCTCGGCTATCTGCATTATACCCTTAACAAACTGCTTTCTCTTCATGGTATCCACCTGCCGCACCCTGGCAAAGTGCTCGGGGGCAAAGGTGGGAATACCGGAAAAGCGGAATTTGTCTCCGGGAGTGCACAGTGTGTCTCCTATAGAGTAGATCCCGGGATCAAATACCCCGATAATATCCCCTGCATAGGCTTTGTCAACAACATGCCTGTCGTCTGCCATCATCTGCTGGGGCTGCATTAACCTCACTTCTTTTTCTCCCTGGACATGGTAAACATCCATCCCGGCGTCAAATCTGCCGGAGCATATACGCATAAAGGCTACCCTGTCCCGGTGGGCTTTGTTCATATTTGCCTGGATCTTAAATACAAAAGCGGAGAACTTCCTCTCCACAGGATCGATAACACCCGTGTCTGAAACTCTGGGCAGGGGGCTTATAGTCATTTTCAGGAAATTCTGAAGGAATATCTCCACTCCGAAATTGGTAAGAGCGGAGCCGAAAAATACCGGTGAAAGCTTTCCCTGATTAACAGCATCCTGGTCAAAGGGCTCTGAGGCACCGTCCAGAAGCTCGATCTCGCTTAAAAGCTTATCTCTCGCTTCTTCCCCGATGGCTTCCTTTGAAGCCGCTTCATCCTTAAGGGGGATATATGAAAGAGACCCCTCCTTTGTTCCCTTCTGGGTATCATGGAATTCAACAATATTCCCGCTTTCCCTGTCATAGACCCCCTTGAAGTCCTTGCCGGAGCCTATGGGCCAGTTTACCGGGCAGGTGCTTATCCCCAGTTCCTTCTCTATCTCGTCTATTAAGTCAAAGCTGTCCCTGGCCTCCCTGTCCATCTTGTTTATGAAGGTAAATACGGGTATCCCTCTTCGTCCGCAGACCTTAAAGAGCTTCCTGGTCTGCGGCTCCACTCCCTTTGCACCGTCTATCACCATAACCGCGGAATCGGCGGCCATAAGCGTTCTGTAGGTATCCTCGGAAAAGTCCTGATGTCCCGGGGTGTCAAGGATATTTATGCACATCCCGTCGTACTCAAACTGCAGAACGGAGGAAGTAACGGAAATACCCCTTTCCTTCTCTATATCCATCCAGTCCGAGACTGCATGACGTGCCGTAGCCTTTCCCTTGACACTTCCCGCAAGGTTTATCTGGCCCCCGTACAAAAGAAATTTCTCCGTAAGTGTGGTCTTTCCCGCATCAGGATGCGATATTATCGCGAATGTTCTGCGCCGTAATATTTCTTTACTCAGCTCATTGTCCAATTTCTGTTTCCCCCGAATCGTGCTGCTTTATTATCCAGTCAACCGCCTGATCAAAGCCCTCCTCCGAAAAAGGGAAGCGCTCCTCCCTGACGGATCCCGGATCTCTCTTCTCATAACACCAGGGCTCCGGCCAGACGGTTGCGAGGAAATATGCATCATTTTCACCGTCCTTAGCCTGCTCCTCCTTAGGTCTGAAAAAAACGTTTTCCAAAGGTTCCCTGCCAAGCCGGAACCTCATACCGTCAAAGGATCCGAGGTAGGGTTCCCCGTAGAGATAGTGATTAAAGCTGTATACATCAGATTGTCCGATATAGCGCTGCATTTATCCCTGTCTCCTTAAATGCTGTTACTCCTCTTTTCTTACTATGGCAATATGCACATCATCCAGCTGCTTTTTTTCTACCTCTGAGGGTGCTCCCATCATAAGATCCTGGGCATTCTTGTTCATAGGGAAAGGAATGATCTCCCGTATGGATTCCTCCCCTGCGATCAGCATGATCATCCTGTCCACTCCCGGTGCGATCCCGGCGTGTGGCGGAGCCCCGTAGCAGAAAGCATTGTACATAGCAGGGAATTTACTCTTCACATCCTCTTCATTTAGTCCGACTATCTTAAAGGCCTCCACCATGATCTCCGGATCATGGTTTCTCACGGCTCCGCTCGAAAGCTCCACTCCGTTACATACGAGATCATACTGATAAGCCATTATACTGAGGGGATCCTTACTCTTTACGGCATCCAGCCCGCCCTGTGGCATGGAAAACGGATTATGGCAGAACTCAAGCTCCCCGGACTCCTCACCTATCTCATACATAGGGAAGTCCACTATCCAGCAGAATTCATAAGTCTCTTTATTCATATGCCCTTCGGCCTGAGGTCCCACAAGTTTTATAAGGACACCCGCGGTCTTCTGGGCCTTTTTCTTTTCACCGGCTGCAAAGAATACGCAGTCTCCCTTTTCAAGCTTCAGAGCGCTTACCAGAGCTTCCTTCCTTTCGCTTAAGAACTTCGCGATACCGCCGGTAAGCTCTCCGTTTTCATCCACCTTGACATAGCAGGCCTTATTTCCCGATATCACCTCGGTATCCGCGAGAATCTTGTCTATCGCCTTTCTTGAAAGAGTGAAATCACTTACCCTTACTGCCTTAATGGTATTTCCTTCACTGAAGGGGTTAAAGCCGCAGCCCGAAAGGATTTCGGTAACATCAGTTATTGTAAGATCTATTCTCAGATCAGGTTTGTCAGTTCCATAGGTTTCAAGGGCGTCCTCAAACCTTATTCTCCTGAAAGGTGCCTTTGATGCGCTTTTATAAATACCATGACGGGCGAATACAGGAGGCAGTACCCTTTCAAGCACCTCAAAAACGTCCTCCTGTGTGGCAAAGGCCATCTCCATATCCAGCTGATAGAACTCACCCGGAGACCTGTCGGCTCTTGCGTCCTCATCCCTGAAGCAGGGCGCGATCTGGAAATACCTGTCGATACCTGATGCCATCAGTATCTGCTTAAACTGCTGCGGTGCCTGGGGAAGAGCATAGAATTTCCCCTCATGAAGACGGGAAGGCACCAGATAATCCCTGGCTCCCTCGGGACTTGAGCAGGTGAGTATCGGTGTGGTGATCTCCAGAAAGCCCTCATCCGTCATTGCCTTGCGAAGCTCCGCTATAACCCTGCTTCTTAAAACCATCTTATCCTTTACCGCAGGGTTCCTCAGATCCAGGAATCTGTACTTCAATCTGGTATTCTCATCCGCCTCCTTTGAGCGGTTGATCTCGAAAGGAAGCTCAGACACCCGGCATTTTCCGAGAACTGCTATGTCTTCCGGAACAACCTCTATCTCTCCCGTAGCCATCTCGGCATTCTTTGACGAGCGCTCCCTCACCGTTCCGGTTATCTGCAGAGTGGATTCCGTATTGATACCGGAAAGCTTCTCCATCATCTCATCGCTTTCAATGACCACCTGGGTCTTTCCGTAAAAATCCCTTAAAACCAGAAAACCCAGCGTCTTACTTACCTGACGCATATTTTCGTAATAGCCGCAGAGAGTCACCTTTTTCCCTGCGTCCGAAAGCCTTAATTCATCACAGTTATGTGTTCTTGACTGAAACATCTTATATTCTCCTTAATGCTTATTTCTATAATATCTCCCTGTCCGGGGCATTTTAATGAGGCTTCCCTGTCATCCTGAGGAGCTTTGGCTTCCCTGTCATCCTGAGGAGCTTTGACTTCCCTGTCATCCTGAGGAGCTTTGACTTCCCTGTCATCCTGAGGAGCTTTGACTTCCCTGTCATCCTGAGGAGCACAGCGACGAAGGATCTTACTCAAACACTTCCCGGATATCCGTATACCCTGCCGCCGCAAGATTATCCTTCTGGAACTTCTTGTTCTTCATCATCTTTGAAACGAGGACCGTCTTTCCGTCCCTCCGCATATCTGCAGCCTCTTTCATGATAAGCGCAAGCCTCTCACCCCTTATCCTCTTATCCACAAGGATCGCGGACTTCTCCTTCCCCTCCGGAGCCTTGAAGCCCCGGTCAAGGAGCATGGTTATTATCCTTTCAAAGCCTATGCTGAAGCCGCAGGCAGCTGTCTTTACACCTGTAAAACGTTCCACCATTCCGTCATATCTTCCTCCTCCTGCAATGGATGAGCCGAATTCGTCAATGGTGATCTCAAATATTGTGCCCGTATAATAGGACATGCCCCTTACCAGAGTGGGGTCGAAGCTTATATCAAACTCAGCGGATCTGGCAGCATTGACACAATCGATGATTTCCTTTAAGGACTCCGCCGTTCCTTCCGGCAGGCTTTCTCCGAGAACAGTTTTCAGCTCCTCTATCCGCTTTCCGGAATTCTCTGAATTATTGAATAACGATAGATACTTTTCTGCACTATCCTCATCAAAACCGGAATCCTTAAGCTCCTGTCTGACACCATCAGGACCGATCTTATCCATCTTATCCAGAATGATAAAGATCCTGTCAAAATCCTTCTCATCAAAGCCAGACCATGAAGCCATGGCTTTAAGAAACCTCCTGTCTGAAATCTTCACGGTGAAGCCTGTAAAGCCGATCTCCGCCAGTAATGAAGTCGTTGCAAGAATGAGTTCGATCTCTGCAAGATTTGATGCATCACCCAGAATATCAATGTCACACTGCATAAACTGGCGGAACCTCCCCTTCTGGGGTCTGTCAGCCCTGAAAACATTGCCCATCTGCAGCGCCTTGAAGGGGCTCGGAAGATCATTTACATGATTTGCGTAATACCTTGAAAGGGGCAGCGTAAGGTCATAACGCAGCCCGGAATCCGTGAGATCCGAGGCGTCCCTTGCCTCGCTTAAGCTGAGCTTCTCGCCCCTCTTTAATATCCTGAATATGAGCTTTTCGTTTTCTCCGCCCTGATTGCTGGAAAGATTCTCAATATGTTCAACAACAGGTGTTTCTATTTCCGTAAAACCAAATCTTCCGTAGGTTTCCCTCACCTTCCTCTGAACAAAATTCCTTATCTCCATCTCCCCGGGGAGAATATCCTTCATCCCCGTAACGGGCTTCTTTGGTAGTGACATTGCTTTATCCTTTCATTCAAAATTTTTATTATTCTCTACGTCGGCGCTAACGTTCCCACTCGTATCATTGGCACTATCATGTACGGCCCCCACCCGCACATAGTGCTCCTGTCATCCTGAGG
>CADCQV010000246.1 GCA_902803625.1 uncultured Lachnospiraceae bacterium | reverse complement strand
TCATTATTCGGGACATACGGAGATTTATGCCCATTATACGGATACAAAGAATTATTCCATGATGCTGGCACATGAGGATCTCAGGGTAGTACACGTGTCAACCCACGTGTCACTAAGGGAAGCCTGTGACAGGGTAAAAAAGCAAAGGGTACTGGACTGTATCCTTATGGCAGATGAGACCTTGAAACAGCTCGGGATAAAAGATCCTAAGATCGGAGTTGCGGGCCTGAATCCCCACTGCGGTGAAAACGGGATGTTCGGAACCGAGGAGATAGAGGAGATACAGCCGGCAATAGATGAGGCTATAAAGAGGGGGATAAATATCCCGGATAAAAAGCCGACCCCCCCGGATACGGTATTTTCCAAAGCTCTTGGAGGATGGTATGACATCGTAGTAGTCATGTACCACGATCAGGGGCATATACCCCTGAAGCTGAAGGGCTTTGTATACAATAAAGAGGAGGGCCGTTGGGAGGCGGTTGCAGGGATCAATGTAACGCTTGGTCTCCCTATAATACGGGCGTCTGTGGATCACGGAACAGGCTTCGGACATGCAGGCAGCGGAAGGGCCAATGAGCTTAGTCTCATAAATGCCATGGATTATGCAATAAGGCTCGGTAAAAACCGGGCATGAGAAGAGACCGGGATTTTTGCAGTTTTTATAAAAACTGAAAAAATAAATCAATGAAAAATACTATGGGAGGAATGTAAACAAATGAGGAAAAACAGTTTATGGAAAAAAGTGGTTTCTGTGTCTTTATCTGCTATCATGGTTCTTGCCATGACTGCTTGCGGAGGCTCCGGGGCAGCTGCATCTAAGGCTGAGCCTGCGCCTGTTGCGGAAGCGCCTGCAGCAGAAGCACCCGCAGCGGCGGAAGCACCGGCGGCAGAAGAGGCAGCTCCTGCAGACAACGCAGCAGGGGCAATCGATATGAGCTCCACATCTCTGAATTTCTGGTCTGACAAGGTGGGCTCGGGATCATACAATATTATTGTAGCAATGAGTAAGATACTCGAAGAAAAAGGCGGATTTGCAGAGGTTAATGTTGATCCCAGCTATCCCGGCGGGATGGGCGCCCCTTACATCTTCAAAGCGAATAACGTTGACCTGTCATTTGCAAACGGCGCACCTGCAAAGTGGGCTATGGAAGAGGGAACCCTGGGCAATCCTCCGACAGACGGATATAAGGCGGCAATAGGCAGCCTCACGGCAGTATGCTATGTCAACCTTATCACAAATGATTTCCTGAAAAAATACAATGTTTCCTCACTGGAAGAGATATTTGAACAGAAGCTTCCACTTAAGATAGGCTGCTCTCCCAGAGGCTCAATGGATGCCGAGGGCGCATACAGGATGCTTGAGTATTTCAATGTTACTCCGGAGGAGCTTCGTTCCTGGGGCGGAGACATAATAGAGCAGGGCGGAGATGCGAATGCGGAGGCCATAGCTGACGGGCAGATTGATTTTTATATAGACCATACATCATCAAGCTCGTCCACAATGGCACAGATAGCATCAACAGTCGATGTTACATTCCTTCAGTGGAGTGATGAGATGAACAAATGGTTCACGGATAACCTTGGCTTTGACCTTATAACCATTCCTGCAAACAGCTTTAAGGGACAGACTGAGGATCTTCATCTTCCCGGATCCCCTGATGCCCTGTTTGTTAATGAAGAGCTTGATGATGATGTCGTTTATATGATAGTGAAGACCCTGAGTGAGAACCGTGATGAGCTCGTAAATGAGTATGCGTCCCTTGAACCCTGGGAGCCTGAAACAGCGTGGGAGCCTTCAAAGAGAGGCGGAGTGGATCTGCATCCCGGCGCCGAAAGGTACTATAAGGAAATGGGTTACATGCAGTAAAAGTTTTTTCCTGAAAATGTCAGGATTGCAGCAGGAAAGCCGGACGGTGGGATTTCCCGGTTCGGCTTTTCTGTAAAGACAGAGATTATTTGGAGGAAATAATGGCTGAAAAAATTGAAGCTGTCTCGAATATGGACGAAAAAGCAAAAAAGCTTGCGTCGGAACCGGACGAGGAAAGCAAGATTGAAAAAATGATCAAGGCCATGCCAAAATGGAGATACAGCGTACTTGTTGTACTGTCTGTTTTCTGGCTTGTGTTTCAGCTTTATATAAAGCTTGTAAGACCCTTGAGGCCCTGGCTGCAGCTGCCGCTGCATATGTGCCTGGCATTGATCGTGGTATTCCTGATGAATCCCCTTGCGGAAAAGCATAAGAACAGGCTTCTGTGGATAATTGACGGATGCCTTGTATTGATGAACTGCTGGATATTCCAGTATTTTGCCAGGAATGCTGATTATCTGAATCAGCGTATGTACAGTGTTGATGCCTTTACTGGAGAGCAGATCGTGGTGGCGGTCTTCCTTCTTATTTCGATCCTGGAGGCGACGAGGCGGGTTGTCAGCATTGCACTCTTCGGAGTTATATTATTTTTTATGGCATACGCCTGGTTCGGTCAGTTTGTTCCCGGGATATTCCATTATCAGGGGATATCATTTGATCGTTTCTGTGAAACACTCATGCTCAGTGAAAACGGTATATTCGGTTCCCCTTTGAATACGTCGCTGAATACGCTTTACTATTTTCTGATGTTTGGCTCGTTCTTTGCTACCTGCGGAGGCGGGACGGTGCTTATAGACTGCGGCATGAAGCTTTCTGACAAAACCGTGGGCGGACCCGCAAAGGCAGCAGTGATTTCCTCCGGACTCATGGGGATGATCTCGGGTTCTGCGGTTGCAAATGTATCATCAACCGGAGTATTTACGATTCCGCTCATGAAAAAAACGGGATATTCTCCTGAAGAGGCAGGAGCAGTTGAATCTGTCGCCTCCACGGGAGGGCAGATCATGCCGCCCATTATGGGAGCAGGTGCATTCATAATGGCGGAGATCATAGGATTGCAGTACATCCATATAGCGGCGGCTGCTGTAATACCCGCAGTTGCTTATTTCGGTTCGGCATTCATACTTGTACATCTTCTTGCGAGGAAGAGGCGCATAGGAAAGGACAGCGGAGTCCATTATGAAGGAAAGCCTGTCCTGCCGAGATTATACAGGCTTCTGCCAATCG
>CADCQV010000245.1 GCA_902803625.1 uncultured Lachnospiraceae bacterium | reverse complement strand
TCTAAGATTCATTGCCGGCCTGAATGACCCCCTGTCATCATGAGCGAACCCTGTCATCATAAGCGGTTCCTGTCATCCTGAGCGTAAGCGACGCATATCTCACATCGAAGATGTGAGATGCCGCCCCGGCGAGGGGTTGCGAAGCAACAGTAAGGATCTCCTCAACAGAAAGCCTATGAATTATAACAGTAAAAGGATCATGATAAGTGCCGTAAAGAGCGGAAGCGGAAAAACAACCGTAACCCTTGCTCTTCTTAAAGCTCTGAAGAACAGAGGGCTTATGCTGCGTTCCTTTAAATGCGGTCCGGACTATATAGATCCTATGTTTCATGAGCAGGTGCTCGGCATACCCTGCGCAAATCTTGATCCCTTCTTCCAGGACAGGAAGCTTATGCGCTGTCTTTTCGGGGAAAAAAGTTCCGGGGCGGATTTATCGGTCATCGAGGGTGTAATGGGCTATTATGACGGCATTTCCTTTGAAAATACCGATAAAAGCTCATATGAGTGTGCCGTCAGCTTAAATTGTCCGGTAATACTCGTTATTGACGGAAGAGGAATGTCACATTCCCTTATCGCGGTCTTAAAAGGGATGCAGTCTCTAAGGTCTGACAGCGGCATACGCGGGGTTATAATAAATAATGTCCCGGAAAGGATCTATAAAAAGCTGAAGCCCGTGATAGAAAGGGAAACGGATATAGTTCCCTTAGGCTTTATGCCGCATATCGCTGAATGTGAGATAGACTCCAGACACCTCGGCTTATTTACACCGGATAGTATTCCGGAGCTTGAAAAAAAGACCGCCATACTTGGAAGTGAAGCGGAAAGCTGTCTTGATATAGACGCTATCCTCAGGCTTTCGTCTGAAGGAAAGAGCTTTGAATATGATGAAAACCACAGCCTGAATATCATTGGTTCCTTAAATACCGGCGATATCTCCGGTCTCCGTATAGCAGTTGCAAGGGATGAAGCCTTTTCCTTTATCTATGAGGACAATCTGGAGCTTATGGAAAAGCTTGGAGCTCATATAGTATTTTTCAGTCCACTCCGGGACGCAATGCTTCCGGAAAACATTGACGGCTGCATTTTCTACGGAGGATATCCCGAGCTTTACGCATCCGTTCTGAGTGAAAACAAGAGCATGCTGACCTCAGTTCGTAAAGCTCTGTCCGAAGGGCTTCCGTCACTTGCAGAATGCGGAGGCTTCCTGTATCTGCACGAATATATTGAAGACCCCGACGGCAGAGAATATGCCCTGACAGGATTTTTAGGGGGCTCAAGGGCCGTAAAACGCGACAGACTGCAGCACTTCGGCTACGTAAAGCTCAGTCCTTGCAAAGATAATCCCTTCGTAAAAAAAGGTACTATCCTGAAGGCCCATGAATTTCACCATTATGCGAGCAGTACCGATGAAGATCTGATGGATATCTGCAAAGCCTCAGACAGCAGCATAAGATATAAGGGAATGCTTACGAAAAATAACGTACTCTGCGGCTTTCCGCATTTTTACTACTATGCAGATCCCTCACTTATAATTAATTTTCTTAAGCTATGCAGGAAGCAGGGTTTATATGATCAGAACTCTCTATGAAAGCATGTGCATTGCGTTTTCCCTCTACAGCAGGGTTCCCATGCCGGGAATAAAGTGGAATGACGGAAATATGAAGTATGTTCTTGTCTTTTTCCCCTTTGTGGGAGCGGTTGAGGGAGCAGTTTTTTATTTCCTGTCAGGCCTTCTTATCAGTAAAGGCTTCGGAACACTTCTGACCGGTGTACTTCTTACGGCTTTTACCTTCCTCTACACCGGAGGAATCCATACCGACGGATTTCTGGATGTCTGTGATGCCCTTGGATCCTTAAAAAGCCCGGAAGAAAGAAGAAGGATACTTAAAGATCCTCATGTTGGCAGCTTTGCCGTCATCTCCGGCATAGTGCTCTATAGCCTAAAGATCGCAGCCTATGGCAATATTTCCCCCGGTCTCCTTATGCCTGTTTCCCTTTCTTTCTTCTTATCAAGAGCCTTAAGTGCCCTTTCGATCCTCTTTATCCCAGAGGCTTCCCGTGAAGGAATGGTATTTTCCCTGAAAAGATCTGCCGGAAGGGCGGCTTTCCCGCTGCTTATCTTCTTTACACTTACAGGATTTGGGATACTTTTCTTTATTTCCTTAAAGAAAGCCCTGTTAATTACAGGCTTGTTTATGGTAATATTGTTTTACCATTATCATAACTGCAAGAAAAACTTCGGGGGCATAAGCGGTGATACGGCAGGCTGGTTTCTGGAGCTTTCGGAAACCCTGACAGCCCTTGTTCCGGTTCTCTTTAGATAATAAGGATGTATTCCCATGCTGCAGACCGGTCAGATCATCGAACGACAGGACGTGTCGGGACCTGATATCAGCCCTTCTTCCGGCCTTCCGGAGAAATATCCACGCTCTCCGTTTCCGTAACGATCTTCACACCCTTACTTTCATCCGTGTGCTCCCAGTTCTTAAGGATACGGTCTGTGACAGCGGATATAGTTTCCTCCGTAACCCTCGGAAGGAGGACAAAGAACTGGTTATTCGAGCTTCGCATCATGATATCGCTGTTTCTAAGTGTATTTCTGATGCATTCCCCGAATTCAGCCATTTTATCCGATAAATCTGTTTCATTCATTTCCCCGTTTTCCGGGAACATGGTAAAGAGAGCCTTGTACGCATTCTCATGATATCTCCGGATAAACCTTAAAATGTAATGATATATCTCCACAAAGGTCTCCGGACCTATCCACATTGCGTGGTTCTGCACGGCCCTCTCATCAAGGATGAGATTAAGCTTATCCAGGCTGTCCATCTGGTCGGAGGGGCTAAGGATAAAACCGTCCTCCTCCCATATCTTGCAGGCATGCTTCCCGTTACGTTTGACATACATAAGGGCCTGGTCTGCCTTTTCAAGAAGATCCTTGTATTCACATCTGTTTTTTGAGATCACCGCACCTACGGATACCCCGATAGGTACGGGCATATCTTCACCGAGAAGCTCCTTTACCGCTTTAAGGAGATCCTCATTAAGATGCCCTGTGATCCTTATTGCAGAGCCTCTGGAAAGATTATCCCGCATATATACGACAAACTCGTCTCCGCCTATCCGCCCGGTTATGTCCCTGGATCTCAGATTGCTCCTTAAGAGATCTGCAAATGCCGTAAGCACCTTGTCTCCGGATTTATGTCCGTAAATATCATTTATAAGCTTGAAATTATCAAGATCGACCATAAGGAGAGTGCCCGGATTCTCGATGCACTCTTCCTCCAGCCTTCTGGTTATGCCGGCCTTATTGAAAAACCCCGTCAGCTGGTCTGTTGCAGCTTTCTCTGATAAGGTATGGATCCTTCTGGAGCTTCGGAGAATATTTTTTATCCTGTGGATCAGAACCTCGGCTTCAAAGGGTTTCCTTACAAAATCGAGAGCCCCCATTGAGAAGCCAATGGTTTCCTTATCCTTGCTGTTGTCTCCTGTGAGAAAGATGACCGGCGTCTCCGGAAGGGAATGGTCTTTCTCATAGGTTCTCAGGGCCTCATAGGTCTGGAAGCCGTCCATCTCCGGCATAAGGATATCAAGGAGAATAAGGTCTCCCCGTATTCCCTTGTCCATACTGCTTAAAAGCTCCCTTCCGCTCTTTAAGAGCGTTGTACGGATCCCCCGGTTCTTCAATATGGCCCCGGTCATTTTTAAGTTTGTAATGTCATCATCAACTGCTATGATGTGATCTCTTGCTTTTACTACCTGTTCAGTCATGCCCTGTCTCCACCTGATATATACATTATATCCTTTTAGGGGATTTATTTCCATAGTGTAACTATATATACCGGATTTAAGCTCTTCATTATGCTGTGTCCGCCTGTATCCTCCGCCCTTGCGATATTGGCGAGAGTGACCAGGCTTTTAAGGCTCCTTTCCTTTATCAGGGAATTCACTTCAGCAAGTGTGTCAAGGCTTACTGCGTTCAAAACCATCCTGACATCCGGGTTTTTCTTAAGCAGGGTGTCAAAGATCTCTCCTATCCTTCCTCCGCTTCCGCCTATAAAGACCCGGTCAGGCGGCGGAAGCTCCGACAAT
Source organism: uncultured Lachnospiraceae bacterium (assembly GCA_902803625.1). Lineage (GTDB taxonomy): Bacteria > Bacillota > Clostridia > Lachnospirales > Lachnospiraceae > NK4A144. Next base: position 2,670 of record CADCQV010000245.1, on the reverse strand, counting down.
GCCTCCGGCGCCGTTCCCTGTACTATTTTTATATTATCAGCAGCAAATTTTCTTTTATTAGCCTTGATAAGTTCAATTGCCGCATCCTTTTTTTCTATGGCAAAGACCTCCCCCTCAGGAGAGCGTAATGCAGCTTCAACGGAAACACTTCCGGTCCCCGCACCTATATCATAGACCACGGAATCCTTATTTAAGCGGAGCTTTGAAAGGCTTAGGGTTCTCACCTCTTCCTTTGTCATCGGAACGTCGCCCCTTATGAACTCATCATCCTCTATGCTTCCGCTATGGGGTACTTCGGGATTTTCGTTAATAAAGAGAGCTGCAGAAAGCTTATCGGGCACCTTCCCCTCATCCAGAAATTTCTTCGGAAAGGTAAGTGTGATATTTTCATCCGGATACGAAAGCCTCTCCCCGATTATCATTTTGACCCGGTCCAGACCGTAATAATGGAGCTTTTCTGCAGTTTCCCTTATCTCCTCTCCATTTCCGAAAAGAGAAAAGACTCTGGGGTTATTCCTTATGAAGCCGATAAGATTGGCCCTTCTGCCGTGAAGGCTGGTAAAGACCACGTTCTCCCAGGAAAGATGCAGGTTTTCAAGGAAGTACTGCATGGATGAAATGCCGGGAACCACGTCTATCTCCGTTCCCTTCAGTGACTCGTCACCGTCAAGAAGCTTAAAAAGCTTTCTTGCGGAGCTGAAAAAACCCGGATCTCCCGTAAGCAGCACTGCCACATTTTTCCCGACACCCGTATTCTTTATCCTTGATACTATATCCTCGGCCTTTACGATATTAAAGGTCAGCTTATCAGTGCCGAAGGTATGAAGTATCCTGTCGGCGCCGATAAGTATATCCGCTTCCCTGATCAGCTTTTCCCCTTCGAGACTAATAAGCGTCTCTTTACCGGGTCCCGCTCCGATAAGGCTTATCTTCATATAGAATTCCCCGCTCATTCGAGAAAATGATGAGACCCGCCGTGACAGCGCTCTCTTCTCCAATCCTGTGTCTCAGATTCTGAAGCGCCCTGTCTCCGATACGCTTCATCACTTTCTTTAGTATTCCCGCTTTTTCAAGCCTTTCAAAGGCTCCCTCTGTTGTGATCTCAGACTGAAGCTCCCTAAGGATCCCCGTCTCTTCCGTAAAGAACGCGGCATTTGCCGCAATTATCTCCATCCGGCAGTCGGCGTTCCTGCTGTGTGTATTCATGATCCCTCCGGCAAGCTTAATAAGCTTACCCGCTGCCCCGATAAGAAGAATATCCTTAAAGCCGTATTCCACCGCCGCATCAAGAGCCGCACTGATGTGATTTGAACAGAGCACTGCGGATCTTAAGTCATAGTGCAGATATTCCTTTATAAAATCCCTTCCGTAGTTTCCTGGGGTCAGTATAAGTCTCTCCTCTCCCTCTGCCTTTTTTATGCTTATCTCGGCTCTTACGGTCTCTATTACCGCATCCTCGCTCATAGGTTTAACTATCCCGCTGCTCCCCAGGATTGAGATCCCTCCCTCTATGCCAAGTCTCGGATTAAAGGTTTTCCCTGCAATCTCCCGGCCTCCGGGAACGCTTATCACTATGTCCGCCCCGCCTTCATAGCCCTGCTCCCGAAAGACCGCTGAAACAGACTTTTCAATCATTTCGCGGGGCACCCTGTTTATGGCAGCCTCTCCAACCTTCTGTGAAAGTCCGGGCTTTGTGACCCTTCCTACCCCTTCTCCCCCGTCTATGCTTATTCCCTTTTCCTCCCTGAGTCTCACTTCGGAAAAGACCAGCATTTTGTCCGTCACATCCGGATCATCACCGGCATCCTTTCTTACAGCGCATTTCGCCTTTTCCCCGTCAAAGGATCCTTCCAGAATGTCAACGGAAATGACCCTGCCTGAGGGCGTCTCTATGGACTCAAAAGAGACCCGTCTCTTCTCAAAGATCATCCTGGCCGCCGCCCTTGACGCGATCGCCGCACAGGTTCCGGTTGTATATCCCTCTCTTAAAGCCATCTCCATTGTCTCCTTAATTTAGAATACGTTCATACCTCCAATAAAGTCAACCCACCCTGCAGGCCTAAAAAGATCCTTCGTCGTTTTCGCCGAGGAAAGATCTTTCGCTTCGCTTTCGCCCAGGATTACATAAGTGTCCCGGATTGATAACTGTTTTTTGAGCAAGCAGCACGTCCCGCTTAGCGAATCCGAGGCTTATAAATTTTGCGAGTGCGAAGGCCGGGCTTGCGATTATATATTATCTGATATTGAAAACGTTAATACGCAAGACCGGAACAGCGCCGAGCAAAATTTTGTCATAAGACGAAGGATGAGGTTAGCGGGATCGTAGCGCGAAAAAAACAGTTAGTAAGCCGGGACACGTATGAAGTCGCTGTGGAAAGATCCTTCGTCGCTTTCGCTCCTCAGGATGGAAAAACATCCAGTGGATGTTTTTCGGGCACGTTTTGACGCGCCATGCGCGGCAGTGCCCCGCACAAAGAAGTGTCCCGGATTGATAACTGTTTTTTGAGCAATCAGCACGTCCCGCTTAGTGGGATCGTAGCGCGAAAAAACAGTTGGCAATAATTCCGGATCAATTGAAAAAACACCGCATAAATGTTATTATAAGCAGTTAGTAAAGGCATAAATAAGCGGTTTGACGGCAGCTTGAAAAGCGGAGGTTCCGATGAAGCT
>CADCQV010000244.1 GCA_902803625.1 uncultured Lachnospiraceae bacterium | reverse complement strand
TTTGAGTATCTGGACAGCGATGCCGACGGAAAGGCAGCAATGTCTGCAATCAGAGAGACCGGCAAGCTCGAAGGTGAGGGCGAGGAAAAGCTTAAGTCAGCTCTCGATACCTATACTGCAGATTTTATTAAAAAGAAAACGGCTTAAAGGAGGAACTACATGGCTGCAAATATGAAGGCTGTGAAGCTCCGGATCAAGAGCGTGGAAACCACGATGCAGACCACAAAGGCCATGCAGCTGGTGGCAGCTTCAAAGCTCAGAAAAGCCAAAGAAAAAGCGGATGCCAGTAAGCCTTATCTGAAAACACTGAAGGATACGCTTACGGACATTGCCCACGGAAATCTGGATTTCGGTTCCCCTTACACAAAACCCGGGAACAACGAGAAATGGCTTTATATCGTCATTGCCGGTGACCGGGGAATGGCAGGCGGATACAATTCAAACCTCTTTAAGTTTATGGAGAGTGAGACTAAGGGAAGAGATATCACTGTTCTTCCTATCGGCAAGAAGTCCGTGGAATACTTTAAACATCACAATGTCCCCATTTATACTGAGGCTTATGCCGAGGTCGCGCGTGTGGGCATAAACGACTGCTTTGAGCTCGGACGGCTGATATGCAGGGCATACCGCGATGAAGAATTCGGACATATCTTCCTTTGCTATACGAACTTTATTTCCATGCTTTCCCAGGTGCCGGAGGCCAGCTCCATGCTTCCTCTTTCGGATTTCATAGAAACCGACGGCGCCAGAGAATATAAAAGGCCCAGGGATCTTATCCTCTATGAACCGGACAGTGAGACAGTATTTAATGAGATAGTTCCCGAGTATCTGGCAGGGCTTCTCTATTCTGGGATAAACGTTTCTGTTGCCAGCGAGCTGGCCGCCAGACGGACCGCCATGGAAGCTGCTACAGACAACGCCGAAGAATTGATCGAAAAGCTGAATCTCTATTATAACCGTGCCCGTCAGGCAGGTATCACACAGGAGATCACAGAGATCGTTGCCGGCGCGGAAGAGCTATGACATGTATTGTCATTCTGAGCGAAGCGAAGAATCTTTCTGCGGGGCACTGACGCGCATAGCGCGTCAAAACGTGCCCGTAAAATGTCCACTGGACATTTTACCATTCTGAGCGAAGCGAAGAATCTTATGAATCAAAAGGAGTTATCATGAGTGAAAAACACATTGGAAAGGTAATACAGATAACCGGACCCGTTCTGGATATCCGTTTCCTTGAGGGAGAGCTTCCCGACCTGAAAAATGCCATAGAGATAGAGGCGGATGGCCGGAAGGTTGTGGCAGAGGTTGCCCAGCAGGTAGGTGACGATGTGGTTCGCTGTATTGCCATCAGTTCTACAGACGGACTTGTCCGCGGCACTGACGCTGTCGATACAGGCGGCCCCATTACCGTTCCCGTAGGAGAGGAATGTCTCGGACGTGTATTCAACCTTCTGGGAGAGCCGGTTGATAATAAGCCCGCTCCCGAAGCAAAGGAACGCTGGGCTATACACCGCCCCGCTCCCAGCTTTGAAGATCAGGTGCCTGCTACCGAAATATTTGAAACAGGCATAAAGGTGGTAGACCTTATCTGCCCCTATGCAAAGGGCGGAAAGATCGGACTCTTCGGCGGTGCGGGTGTCGGAAAGACAGTCCTTATAATGGAGCTTATTAATAACGTTGCAAAGGCTCACGGCGGAATATCGGTATTTACCGGTGTCGGAGAGCGTACCCGTGAAGGAAACGACCTTTACGGCGAAATGACCGAAAGCGGGGTTCTGGATAAGACAGCCCTGGTATACGGTCAGATGAATGAGCCCCCCGGAGCCAGAATGAGAGTCGGTCTGTCCGGACTTACCATGGCGGAATATTTCCGTGATGTAAAGAATCAGGACGTGCTCCTCTTCATTGACAATATATTCAGATTTACACAGGCAGGTTCCGAGGTTTCGGCACTTCTCGGACGTATGCCTTCGGCCGTTGGTTACCAGCCCACACTTGCTACGGAAATGGGTGCCCTGCAGGAGCGTATCACTTCTACGAAGAAGGGATCGATCACCTCTGTTCAGGCGGTTTATGTGCCTGCCGATGACCTTACAGACCCTGCTCCCGCTACAACCTTCACCCACCTTGATGCGACCACGGTTCTTTCCCGTGATATCGCTTCCAAGGGAATCTATCCGGCTGTTGATCCGCTTGATTCCACAAGCCGTATCCTTTCACCGGATATTCTGGGTAAGGATCACTACGAGATAGCGAAGGGAGTTCAGCAGGTTCTCCAGAGATACAGGGAGCTTCAGGACATCATAGCCATCATGGGTATGGACGAGCTGTCAGAGGAAGACAAGCAGGCGGTTTACCGTGCAAGAAAGATACAGAACTTCCTGTCTCAGAGCTTCTCCGTGGCAGAACAGTTTACCGGTCTTCCCGGCAAGTATGTTCCCTTAAAGGAGACCTTAAGAGGCTTCCGTATGATCCTTGACGGCGAGTGCGACGAGCTGCCCGAAAGTGCTTTCCTTCTCGTCGGAACCATCGATGAGGTATTTGAGAAAGCAAAGAAGTAAGGGGGATTGACCTATGTCTGCCTATCAGCTTGATGTGGTTTCAATGGACGGACCGGAATTCTCCGGAAATGTACAGAAGCTGCTTCTTAGAACCATAGCGGGAGATGTGGAAATACTTGCCCGGCATATGAATTACTGTACCTCCATCGGAATGGGCACAGCCCATGTGGTTATGGAGGACGGGACCGAGAGAACGGCTGCCTGTATCGGCGGCATGCTCTCCGTGATGAACGGTATCTGCCGAGTTCTCCCCACAACCTGGGAATGGAGTGATGAAATAGATCTGGACAGAGCAAAGGCTGCAAAGGAAAAGGCCGAAAAGGCCTTAAATGACGCAAAGCTCGATGCCGAAGCCAGAGTACGTGCCCAGGCAAAGCTCTACCGGGCTCTTGTCCGGATAGGAAGCGCATCTTCAGGAAAATAAGTAATGGATAAGCCTATACTCTACAGGAAACGCATAATACCCGAGGAGTGTATTCCCTTAAAGGATGACATCGTTATCTATGCCAATGAGCGTATAATCGTGACCTCCTGGAATACACTGCATCCCAAGGATGAATTTGACCACGGGTATTCATGCTACTTCCTGCAGGAAGGCTATAAGGTAAGCCGCTTTCTTCGTTCTGACAATTCCCTTGTCTACTGGTACTGCGACATCATAGACTACGAGTACCGGGAAAGCGACAATGCCTATATTTTCAGAGATCTTCTGGCAGATGTGATAGTTATGCCGGATGGTTTTGTGAAAGTCGTTGATCTGGATGAATTCGAACAGGCGCTGGAATCCGGCACACTCGATGAACTCGATGTGCGCCGTGCTCTCCGCTCCTTATCCAAGCTTCTGAATATAATTTATGACGGTCATTTTGAAAGTCTGACCCGGGAAATAACCATGCGGATATAGGCTTTTCACGCCCACTGTCCGCCGGATTTCAATAAACCCTTTCCCTGTCCCGTTACCTTACCGACTTCAGGAGGTCTGTTTCCGCCAACTACTGCCTTCCTTCCCCCAAGCAGCAGAGGATCCACGCCTGTATCACCACTCATAATGGCATTCTGCGGATTTACGTTATTCTCTCCTTTCCTGTCGACAAGATCATTCATAATGATCATACCACCGCTTACATTCTCAAGCTCTGTGTCATCAATCTTCCTTTTATTCTTTTCATCCCTCATGTTTGTACGTCCTTTCTGTCATTCTGAGAGCGCAGCCCGCTGTTGTTTCGCGTCTCGTCTCCCGACCCGGTCCGCGCTAAACGCGTACAACCGGCACGCAGCCCCTCGCCGGGGTTTATCCCACATCTTCGATGTGGGATATGCGTCGCTTACGCTCAGAATAACATTACTCTATTTCTTTATATCTTCCCTCAGTGATATATACGAATACAGCTTCAAAGATGGCAGCTCCTGATCAAAATTTCCGGAAAATTTTACTCAGGCGTCATTTTCCTCTACAGCTTCCCCGCCTTCATCATCATTTGTTTCTTCCTCCTGCTGCTCCTCAGGCTGCTCTTCAGGCTCTTCCTCATCTACGGAAACATCCTCTTCATCCGATTCTTCTTCCGTATATTCCTCTTCCTCTTCCTCATCGGAATCTTCGGGTTTCTTCGCATTTTCAAGAGTTTCGTCCGCTGTTCCGTAGCCTGAGTACTTGCCGGTCCAGTAGAGATAGAATACATGATGTCCGATTATGGTACCCTTGATCCCCGGAACTATAGTCCGGAAGAACAGACATTCACCTATATTATTTTCGCCGTTCATAGCAGCACGCGCAGCCTTATAGCATTCGGCATTCGCCCCCTGGGAGAGGACTATCGCAAAACGTCCGCTGGTAACCGGCTCAAACTGCCCCGACTGGTAGATAACCCCGGTAATGGTATTTGGGAAGGCACCGCTCATTACACGGTTCATAACAACTGCTCCCACTGCCACCTTTCCGGCCCAGGGCTCTCCGCCTGCCTCGCACTGTATAAGCGCTGCCAGCATATCCTCTTCCCCTGCACCTATAGTCACCTCGTCCAGGGAACGTTTCTTCATCTTTTCGGACAGCCTTGCCAGCTCTTCTTCCTTTTTCAGCTGCTCCTTCAGCGCACTGACAGTATTTCTGGCCGCAATAAGCTTTGCCTCATAGGCAAGAGCCTCCGCCTCCGCAACGGAAATCTCTCCTGCATAGGCGGTAATGGAGTTTCTGGTATTGTCAACCAGCTCCTGAACCCTGTTCTGCTCTGCAGCGGCATCCTCACGGAGAGAATCAAGCTCGGTCTTCTCCTTTTCAAGCTCAGCCTTCTGCTTCTTTATTTCGCTGATCTGCTCCTTATAATGCTCCAGCATTTCATGGTCATACTGATTGACCCTGGAAATATATTCCGCCCGGTTCAGGAAATCACTGAAATTCGAGGTCTGGAAAAAGAGCTCCAGATAGCTTTCCTTCCCCTTCTCATACTGGGTACGTATCCTGGCCTTTATATATTTATACTGCTTTTTCGCCTCTTCCTCGGCCTCTTCCAGAGCAGCAGAGGCTTCATCGATCTCCTCTTCCTTTTCCCGGATATCCTCTTCTATATCCCCGAGCTTGTCCGATACGTTCTCAAGCTTATTATTGAGATCCGAAAGATTATTCTTTAATTCACTCTGGGTGTCCTTTAGGTCATCCAGCCTGTCTTCGGTTTCATCCAGTCTGTCCTCTGTCTCCTCCTCGGTCTTCTTGGCTTCCTCCAGCTTTTCCGAGGTTGACTTCTCGGCGTAAACGAGTGAAAGCCCTCCTAAGGCTGCAGAAAAGACAAGGGTGAGGGCTATCGACGATAATATGAGGTTTTTCAATGCTTTAGGGAATCTCAAATTCAGATACCTTCTTCCATCTCCCTGATACGGCGGATATGCCGCTCACCTTCTGAAAAATCCTCATTTAAGAAGGTGTCGGTAATGGCGGCTGCCAGCCCGGGTCCCACAATATTGGCTCCGAGTGCCAGTACATTGGCATCATTATGGAGTCTCGTCATCTTTGCCATAAGCTCATTCGTGCAGAGTGCGGCTCTTATGCCCTTAACCTTATTCGCCGCGATCGATATGCCGATACCGGTGGTACAGATCACTATTCCTCTTTCCGCTTCACCGTCGGCAACCGAATGAGCCACTGCATGCCCGTATATGGGATAATCGCAGGACTCTTTATCATAGCAGCCCTTGTCTATTACGGAAATATTCTGCTCCTCCAGATGCTTCTTTATATACTCCTTCAGATCGTATCCGCCATGGTCACTTCCTATTGCTACCGTCATTTTGATGCTCCTTTCATTATAAAGATCCTTCGCTTCGCTCAGGTTAACATTCAATTATCCTATGTCCCGCTGCACGGATAAGCCGGTTCATTATGGCCATCCCCATATCAGCGGTGTTAAATTCCTCTGTATAGATAAGATCCGCTCCCTCGTCATCCATATCCCGCAGGACCTTGAAGAGATTCCTCGCTATGCTCTCTTCATCCTGCCTGGAGCCTAAGGACCTGACAATGTCCGCCCTGTAATCATTTACTGTCTCATCGGAAGACAGAACCGCAGTTCTCAGACCCTTCTTTGTTCCCTCCAGACAGAGAGAATTTATCCTCTCCCTGACTCTGTCCGGATCCCCCTTTACTATGTACAGCTCGCCCTTCGGGGCATAATGCTTATACTTCATCCCCGGTGCCTTTGGATGGGCATTTTCATCCATTACACCCTCAATGGACGGATCCGTATCAACCTCACCGATCTTTTCCATGAGCCTATTTAAGCTGATATACCCGGGACGGAGAAGACAGGGTCTGTCACCGGAAAGATCCACTATGGTGGACTCAAGCCCTATGCCTACCTCCCCACCGTCTATGATCAAGGGAATCTTTCCCTTCATATCCTCATAAACATGCTCCGCCGTGGTGCAGCTCGGTCTGCCCGAGGCATTGGCGCTGGGCGCTGCTATATATCCTCCGGAAGCCCGAATGAATTCAGCGGCGATACGGTTTACCGGCATTCTGACCGCCACCGTATCCAATCCCCCTGTGGTTTCCCGGGGAACAGCACTGCTTTTCTTAAAGATAAGTGTAAGGGGTCCCGGCCAGAATTCCCGTATGAGGATTTCAGCCTTTTCCGGGATCTCCCTGGTAATGCTGCCTAGGGAATCCAGCTCGGCTATGTGTACGATCAGCGGATTATCGGAGGGTCTGCCCTTGGCCTCGTATATCTTTTTCGCAGAGGCCGGATTCAGGGCATCTCCCGCAAGACCATAAACGGTTTCCGTGGGGATAGCCACCAGCTCTCCTTCCCTGATAAGCCTGCCTGCCTCTTCCATGAGGCTCCGGTCACGCTCCTCATCCCCCCAGGCTCTGATAACTCTGGTTTCCATCATTCGGAGGCTCCGTCCTGATCACCTGCAGCATCTGCAGTATCCGCACTGTTTGCTGCATAGGCTGCTATATCATCCCACACCGACTCATCCTCAAGCCCCAGCTTCCAGAAGGCCGCACCCGCCAGATGATAGCCGTCCATTATACTGAGCTTCGCGTTCATTGATTCTTCATCCTCCAGCCATATCCTGACAAGGGCACCGTCGCTCTCATACTCTCCGTAATTACAGCCGGCACCGTCATCCCATGACGGGGTCACACCGTGAGACGAAAGGAGCTCCGAAGCCTCCTTCATCGGAGCGGCGTGAGTACCCTCCACAGCTCCGTTCTTCGTTTCCCATACCCGGCTGTAGAAGGGAAGTCCGTTTATCACCTTTGCGGCATCCACCTCCTGCAGCGTTTTCTCTATGCCCTTCTCCACAAAATCAAGGGAGGCCACCGGCCCTGCCTCGGAAGAAGCCGCGTTGTATTCATCATAGCCCATGATCACGACATAGTCACATACACGTCCCTGAACTCCCCTGTAATAATGCATGGAATGAGCTTCAGGAACGTAATTGTCTACCGACAGGATAAGTCCCGCATCATGTGAAGCCACGGAAAGCTCCTTTATAAACTGGGCAAAGGAAACGCCCGTTTCTCCGGACAGTCTCTCGAAGTCCACATTGATACCGTCCGCTCCGCATTCTTTTACACTGCTTACAAGTGTCTCTGTCAGAACCTGTCTTTTCGAGCTATTACTCAGAACATCAAAGGAACCGCTTTCCGATTTGAAGTCCGTGCAGTTGAAATTGTCGATAACAGGCCACACCTGCTTTCCGGCTTCGTGAGCTGCCTTCACATATTCTCCCGATGAAAGATCCGTTATCCCGCCTTCCGTATCCTTGAGACTGTACCAGGTCGGTGAAAGAACGTTTATGGACGAATCTTTGATCAGGATATCATAAACACCCTGATTGGCATCCTTATTCATGACCTGATGCCAGCCGAGTATGATCTTCTGATTGAAATGGGTTGAGGGGAATTCCATTTCCGGCACATTCCCCGGCGCGCTGTCCTCTTCATCCGTATAGCCGTCCAGGCTCTTATTAAGCACATACCCGGTGAGACCGTCTGCTGCCTGTACTCTTGAAAATTCGCTGCCGGCGTCGATCACCCTGACATGCTCATTCTTTTCCAGAATGGAAAGCACATCGCTCTTCCTGTCTTCACCAAGGTAAAGAGCCGCTTTTTTGGCAGTCTCCGCCGCGGAGTACCTGTCCCGGGAATTCCTGATGTAGACATAGGGCGCTTCAGCGTCAAGCTCCTCCCTGTATTCCAGATCGGTGTACTTCCTTACCAGCTCCGAGGAAAGGCAGAAAACGCCGTTTATTATCTTTGCATCACTTCCGAGCCCGGTCCTTTCTGTACCCTCCGGTGTGGTGTACAGCACAAGCCCCTCATTTTCGTCATAATAGAACCAGTCATTCAGTTCTGAGCGTGTATAGTCATAAGGCAGGAATACTCTGCTTCCCTCCAGATAGGCTTTGTACTCCGTTTCATAGCGGTCATTAAGTATGATCCCGGCCTCATTTGCTTCCAGACCCCCGAAAAGTGAAGCAATATCGGCATTAACCTTCACACCGTTCAGATCATCCTGAGAGCCTCTTACGAATATCAGAAATATTCCGGTGAGAAGCAAAAGCCCCAGAATAACCGGGAAGAGTATACGAACCAGTGCGGTTCCTCCCCGGCCCCTCCTTTTTCCCTTTCTGTTCCTGCGTTCAACCCTTTTTTTAACTGTTTCTATATCTTCTATTTCAAGATCGTCAAAATCCTTGTCGTCTAATCTCATAGGTTGTATTGTATCACAATCATCTTTTGTAAAACAGCCCTCTGTACAAGACATCAGCATTTGGGGCGCCTGTGGATATAAGAAGTACAAAGGGCTGTCCCGTATCAGGGCTTAGTCCGGAATATCATCTACCCTGTCAAACCTGATCTCAGACAGAAGACCTCTGTCGTCTTCGACATAATCTGCCATATAGCTTTTCCCGCTTTCCATCACTGTCCTAACGGTCTGCTCGGGAGACAGGGGCTCGTTCTGGACGAAAAGCCTGATCCCGTTGTTCGCGTAATAGCTCAGGGTGGACAGCAGGTTTAGTTTACTGCTATGAACACTACCATTATTATTCATTTTCTTCCCCTTCCGGTTAGATTTGCGGATTACCGCGTTTCCCGGGGCTCCGCATAAGGAAGAGTGTGATATATCCGTAAAGCTGCATAGACCCCGGTTACCCTCATAAAGATTTTGGGAAGGACTGACTGGATGCATCCTGCAGTGATCAGATCATTAAGAAGTTAAGATTCTTCATGGAAATGCCGATAATAAGATAAAGAAAAAGTACTCGCCATTTGTTCATTTGGAAAATTTCCGGAAACCGGAATGAAACGACCTTCGCCGCAGTATAGCTGACCCCCTCTCCGCATCCGAAGAAATGTGATTCGTCAGCCGACCCGTGAAATGAATTATACATCAATGATAGTAAATGGCAAGTACTAAATTAAAAACAATCTTTTTCTCTTTACAAAAGATTCTTCGGGCTGCGCCCTC
>CADCQV010000243.1 GCA_902803625.1 uncultured Lachnospiraceae bacterium | reverse complement strand
TTGTCTTCTATGCGTTTCATGCCGTAATGAGGAGGATATGATGGGGTCTCTCACCGTCCTCCTGTCTGCGATGGGTCTTTCCGATACATCACTGCTCCGGAAGCTCTGTATTTCCGGCAGCTCCATAGTGATCAATCAGGCCTCTTCCGAAGAGAGAGAGTATTTTCCGGAGGAGGACTGTCTTTTTATCACCACAAGGGAAAGGGGACTCTCGAAGAGCCGGAATATGGCGATACGGGAGGCGGCAATGCAGAGGAAGGAGCTCTGCATCTTCTGTGATAATGACGTACTCTATGAGAAGGATTATGAGGAAAAGATACTGAGTGCATTTGACAGGAATCCGGATTCGGATATCCTGGTGTTTTTTATAGAGAGGCCGGAGAGGCATAAGCCCATATTTAAGGAAGAAAGGCGGCTTGACCGCCTCCACGCAATGAAGATCTTTTCACCGGAAATCGCCTTCCGGCTGTCGTCCGTAAAAAGAGCGGGATTAAAGATGGATGAGCTCTTCGGTGCCGGTGCAAAGTACGGAATGGGAGAGGAGAATATCTTCCTCTTCGACGCAGTGAAGGCAGGGCTTTGTGTAACCTATGTCCCCATAAGAATAGCAGGAACTGTAGAAAATGAATCCAGCTGGTTTAAGGGCTATACGGAGGAATTTTTCAGGAACAGGGGAGCCGGATATTACCGTATGTCTCCCTTTCTCTGGCCCTTTCTCTGCCTGCAGTTCGCCCTGAGGAAGAGAGGGCTCTACAGGGACAGCATGGGATTCTTCGGAGCACTAAAGGGGATGGGAGAAGGAAAGAAGGAGTATCTGTCGGAAAGACGGATCTTCCTCGCCGGGGATCACTATTCGGGAACCGGACCCGCCAATGCGACAAGAGGCCTTTTACGGGCACTGCCCTCGAATACGCTTTATCTGAAAAGCCGGGGGAAAATAACAAGGGCTCTGGAAATATGGAGAAAGACGGCAGCGGCGGATGCAGTGGTTTTTTCCGGCCATTCCAGACAGAATATTTTCGGAATGAAATGCGCCGCACGAAGGGGGATCCCTTCGGTTTACATAATGCATGGAGCGGTGGAATACGAAAACACTATAAACCGGGTTCCGGACGAAAAAATGGCCGCCGACGAAAGAGAGATGATGAGGCTTGCGGACCGGATACTGGCAGTTTCTCCCATGTTCTCGGAGTGGCTAAAGGAGCATTATCCGGAATATGCCGGGAAAACCGGATTCCTTACGAACGGGGTGGAGTGGAGTGAATATTATGTAAACCCGGCAGCCGGCAGCTGTGATTGTAGTAACGGGGATTCAAAGGTTGTCCCGGGTTCCCAGGATTCTTCGGACACCCCGTATTCCCCGGATACCCCGGATACCCCGGATTCTCCGGATTCCCGGGATTATGTCAACCAAACTGTCTCCATACTCTCCGTGGGAGGCGGAATGCCAAGGAAGAAGATAAATGTGATATGCGAAGCCGTGAAGCTCTTAAGGGAGAGAGAAGGAATGGATATCCGTCTTGATGTGGCGGGAGATAAGGGGGCGGATTCGGCGGAGATAGACGCCTTTGATTTTGTCCGTGACCACGGTATTCTCGGAAGGGAGGAGATGAAGACACTCTACAGAAGGAGCAGGATCTTCATCCAGAACAGCATATTCGAGACCTTCGGTCTCGCTCCGGTGGAGGCACTTCTTTCCGGCTGTGATATAATGATCTCCAGGTTCTGCGGTGTGACTGTTCTTTTCCGGGAGCTTAAGGAAGCAGACATCATTAATGACCCCGGAGACGCGGAGGAGATCGCAGAAAAGATAAAGCTGATGTTAGATAATGGGAACAATAAAAGACTGACCGCTGCCCTGAATATCGGGGAAACGGGATGGGAAAGAAGAGCGGAGGAGCTTTGCCGCATACTGGAAGATATGAAAAAATAAGAGAGCTTTTGAATTATGCCGCTCTCTTTATATTGCTTGTGTTTTACGCGGGAACCTGGACATTTCCCGCCTTTTATCATGTGACCGAGATATATAACAGCCTTATAATCTTCGGGGCGCTCTGTATAATGTTTATCGCAAATATCGATATAGCCGCGAAGCTTAAGGAAAAGGATGTGATGCTCTTTTTACTCTGTATCACATTGGTAATAGCTGTTATCAATCTCTTTATCATCGGCTCAAACAAGGGCTGCATATTGATACTTGCGGATTTTCTCCTGATCCTTTATCTGGCGCCGGAGGTCAGACTTACACAGCTTCAGAAAAGGATTTACGAGGTATTTTTCCTTATCATGTTTATTTCCTGGTTTCTGTATGACAGGGAATACTCCTACAATGCAAATACCGGGGCAACGGTGACTGTGTTCACCTTCTTCGGGGGAATGGTGCTTTTATCCGAGATAGCCGCCAGAAAGGAAATATACGGCTTTTTCATTGTACTGTCGTTTATGAGGGTGGTAACTCTCGTTTTGTGGCATCTCGCCCGGGGAGCCTTTTTTGCGCTGGCACTCTTCATCTTCTTTTACTACATAGCCCCTAAGAGCTGGTGGAAAAACAAAGCCCTGTACCGCTTTCTTATTGGCTTTTCAACCCTTGGGTCCCTTGTATTTGTGGGCTTCTACGTTTTCCTCGGCTCTACAGGCTTCAATATGAAGCTGCCCTTCTTTTACAAGAATATATTCTCGGGGCGGGAGCAGATATGGTATGAGGTATGGGAGATACTGAAGGATCAGCTTCTGACGGGCATAGGATCCGGAAGGGAGCTTAGGTCCTTCTTTGAATATAATATCCATAATGCGATGTACGATATCCTTGCAGTTCACGGAATTTTGGTTTTTGTTCTGTCGCTCTGCATTATCTGGGACAGATTAAGGAAAATAGGAAGGATCCCTGATATCAACAGGGGAAAGAAGCTTATTGCGGTGTCCGCGGTTTTCGCCATATTCATAGAGTCTTTTATCGATATGGATCTGATGTGGCCGGATTATTCGCCTCTATTGCTTTTCCTGCTGCTGACGGTATTCGATAAGGGATCCCCCGGCGATGCGCCGGAAAAAGATCCATCGCAGGAGAAGGCTTGAAGAAGACGGGAAAAGCGGGTTATTTATTTAAGAATGTTGCGGTATTTACCGTCGGGAGCTTCGTGTCGAAGCTTCTGGTATTTTTCCTTGTACCCTTCTACACCACTGTCCTAAGCGAAGCGGAATATGGAATAGCGGATGTTATGCAATCCTCGCTGTTCCTCCTCGTGCCCTTATTATCCGTAAATGCGGGGGAAGCTGCGCTCCGTTTCGGTCTGGAAAACACTGACGACAGGGATCTGATCCTGTCTGAGGGATTGAAAAAGGTAGTGCTTTCAATCATACCCGTTGCTCTCAGTTCCCTCGGACTTTCCCTTTTATTCCCTGCAGAAAGACCCTATTTCCTTCTTTTCATACTGCTTTATACAGCCGACAGCTTTTACGAATATCTTCTCCTTTACTGCCAGGGACTGGAGGAGGTGCAGAAGATGATGAGCGGCAGCATTGCCTGCACAGCGCTGGTGATAGCGGCAAATCTCCTGTTCCTTCTGTACTTCCGGCTCGGTATCTACGGCTATCTTTTTGCGGAGATAACGGCATTTTCCGGTGCTGCCCTTCTTATGTTTCATCTTGTGGACGGGGCCGGGAGACTGAGGCGGGCAAAGGCCAATGAGGCTCTGTCCCGGGAGATGACGGGATACGGAAGCTCAATGCTCCTTTACTCAACCGCAAGCTGGGTAAATAATGCGCTTGACAGGTATTTTATCCTCTTCCTGCTTGGAAGTGCACAGAACGGATTATACGGTGTGGCATACAAGATACCTGCGATCCTCACCACGCTGCAGAGGATCTTTGCCATGGCCTGGCAGATGTCAGCTGTTCAGGAATATAAGGGGGATGACAGGGAGAGCTTTTTTTCGGAAATGTACGGCGCATACCAGACCGTGCTTATCGCCGGCTGCGGCTTTATAATACTGTTTTTGAGGGTGATCGCGGGTCTTATGTTCCGGAAGTCCTTTTATGAAGCCTGGATTCTGGTGCCTCCCCTTCTGATATCCGTTGTCTTCGGCGCACTGGAGGGCTTTCTCGGCTCCATAGCCCTGGCCTTTAAGGACGGGAAAAGCATGGGAAAAGCAACCGGGATCGGTGCTCTCTTCAATATAGCTCTGAATTATATACTGATAATGAGATCCGGAACCTTCGGCGCAGCGGCCGCAACCCTTGTATCCTACTTTATAATGTTTTTCCTTGCTTTTATATTTGTAAGAAGGCACGTAAGGATAAGGATCAGGCTTCTTAGGGATGCTGCAGCCTATGTGCTGCTTATCCTGGAATCGGCTGTGGTAATCATGGATATTAAGTATTACTTCCCGATAAACTGCGGTATTGTGGCTATACTTCTCATATTGTACCATAGGGAGGAGCAGGGGATAATAAGAAGGTCTGCAGAGCTAATAGGTGAAAGGCTGACAAATAGGACATGACACAGAGGATAAAGGGAAAATATGAATATGTTACGGCAGCGCTTTTCATCCTTTTTTTGCTGGGCTCCTTTGTGAGCTCAAAAATATATGGCGTTATCGCACCGTACGGAACGCTTGTTATGTTTGTCGGAACAGCTGTTATTTATATAATGCTGGCTCTGGCAGACAGAGAGAACTTCCTGAAAACCGATATGGTCAGCCTAGCTGGGATAGCGGCCGTTATAATAGTTCCGGCCAACCTTTTTATACTTGGGTCGCGTAAGGGTGCCATGCTCGTCATCTTCGATCTGGTGCTTCTACTGACCCTTGTGATAAGAGGCATGGAGCTCTCCGGAGTGATGAAGAGAATCTGCGCCTTTTCCGGAGCCGTGCTGATGCTTCTGTGGTATCCGGTGGTACGCTGGGATTACGGCTTTAATACGGTGGGATTTGTGTTCCTGATCCTGTTCATTTTCGGCGAGCTTGCTCTTGAATATGTAAAGAATGATCTGGAGCTGGGATATCTGAAATACGTGCAGCTTCTCTTTTTCCCGACCTCCGTTCTCCTGGCGGTGTGCTATCAGGCGAGGTCGGCGGCACTTTCCATCGCTGCATTTGCACTCATATATTTAATCGCGCCTGTTATTACAGAAAAGCGATTGTTATATAACATATGGCTCGGAATCTTTACCCTCGGAAGCATTCTCTTTACCGCTCTTTATTCGGTACTGGGAAGCTCGGGGTGGAATATAAGGATATTATATAAGGATGTTCTGTCGGGACGTGAGCTGATATGGGCCGAGCTATGGAAGGAATTTTTGAAACGGCCTCTTACAGGCATAGGCTCCTCCTATGAAATTAAGAGTTTTTTTATGTTTGAGGTCCATAACGGCCTTTTCGACATCCTTGTTGTACACGGTATCATAGTTTTCCTGTGCATACTCTTCCTTCTGATAAAGGCTCTGATGAGGCTTTTTTCAAGGGATATAAGGTTCTGTCCGGATAAAAGGATCGCTTTTGCCGGAGTATTTACAATGATGCTCCAGTCCTTTTTTGAAAACGGCTTTATCGTAACCCCTTTCAGCTGTATATTTTTTGTATTGCTGCTGATCGCGGGATGACACTTTTGACGTAAAATCACCGCTTTGGTATAATCAAAAAATGGTCAATCCGTTTAATAATAAACAACTGCTTGTACGGAGAGCAGGTCTTATAGTGTATGACGTGCTGGCTGTCATCATCAGCTCAGCGGTGGGTCTTCTTTTGAGATTCGACCTTTCATACGATGAACTGCTCCATACCGTGGGCGGATATGTCTGGCAGGAGAATCTCTGGAAATATCTGCCTGTCAACGTTATAGTAACTATTGTTATTTTCTGGCTTTTCCACCTCTATTCAAGTCTCTGGACCTATGCGGGGATCCCCGAAATGACGGCGACGGTTTCCGCCTGCTTAATTACCAGTGTCCTGCAGGCTGTGGGCATGCTCCTTCTCAATCTACATATGCCGAGGAGCTATTTTTTCCTTTATGCTATAGTATTAAATATTCTTGTCCTCATATCCAGATTTGCTTACCGTCTGTTCCGCACCTTTGTACAGAAACGGACCGAACGGGCTAAGAGCATCAATGTCATGGTTATCGGTGCCGGGGAAGCGGGCAATTCCATCATCCGTGAAATGAATTCCTCCAGATTTATCCAGAAAAGCGTTATGTGTGTTATTGACGATGATCCCGCCAAGGTCGGGAACTACATACAGGGCGTGAAGGTTGTCGGCGGCAGGGAGGATATTATCGAAAATGCCGCGAGGTACGATATAGACGAGATAATCATTGCGATGCCCTCGGCGGAGAGAAAGCAGCTGAAGGAGATACTGGATGTCTGCAAGGAAACAAAGTGCGAGCTGAAAACACTTCCGGGGATCTACCAGCTTGTAAACGGAGAGGTGAATGTGAGCCAGCTCCGTAAGGTTGAGGTGGAGGACCTCCTTGGACGGGAGCCTATAGAGGTGGATATCGATTCCATTCTGGAGTCCCTGACCGGAAAGATCGTTCTCGTGACCGGCGGCGGCGGATCCATAGGGAGCGAGCTCTGCCGTCAGATCGCAAAGCATAACCCCAAAATGCTGATAATCTTCGAGATCTACGAAAACAGTGCATATGATATACAGCAGGAGCTGGCGGAGTCATTCCCGGAGCTCAGTTTAAAGGTGCTCATCGGGTCCGTCAGGAATACCCACAGGGTGAAGGATGTATTTGAGACCTACCGCCCGGACATCGTTTATCACGCGGCGGCCCATAAGCACGTGCCTCTTATGGAGGTAAGCCCCAATGAGGCCATTAAGAATAACGTAATGGGAACCTGGAAGCTGGCGCAGGCCGCAGTGGATACGGGCGTGAAGAAGTTTGTCATGATCTCCACCGACAAGGCCGTGAATCCTACGAACATTATGGGAGCCACGAAGCGTATCTGCGAAATGATAGTCCAGTCCTATAACCACAGGGGAAGTACGGTATTTGTGGCTGTCAGATTCGGAAATGTACTGGGAAGCAACGGCTCCGTGATACCCCTCTTCAGGAAGCAGATAGCATCGGGAGGTCCTGTTACCGTTACCGATCCGAGGATAATCAGGTATTTCATGACCATACCCGAGGCAGTGTCACTGGTTCTGCAGGCGGGAGCCTACGCCAAGGGCGGAGAGATATTTATCCTGGATATGGGTGAGCCGGTCAGGATACTCGATCTTGCGAAGAACCTGATCCGCCTTTCCGGCTATGTTCCGGGGGAGGATATAGAGATAAAGTTCACAGGACTCCGGCCCGGGGAAAAGCTCTACGAAGAAATGCTGATGAAGGAAGAGGGGATGCAGGAAACCCCGAATAAGCTCATACATATAGGGAAGCCCATAGAATTCAATGAGGATGAGTTTTATGACAAGCTTCACGCGCTCGATATAGCATCCCGCTCCGAAAAGCTGGATGTGCACAGATGGGTAAGGGAGCTGGTACCTACCTACAAATTTACCCCCGGCACCTATATTCCGGGAGAGACCCACATAGATATGGAAAAGGCACCCGGGCTCGATGAGCGGGATGAGGATGCGGATATGAAGGTTTATGCCATAAAGAGGAACGATGAGTAAGGAAAGGCAGGAGGAACAACCTGGAAGAGCGGATGAACAGCGGGAGGACCGGAAGGATCGCTCGGAAAGTTATGTAAACCCCGGAGCCCTGTTTTACATCAACTTTATCAAAAGGCCTGTGGATATTTTACTGTCTCTTCTCCTGCTTATCTGCCTGTTCCCGCTTCTCCTTATACTGGCGGTGCTTGTCAGAGTGAAGCTTGGGAGTCCGGTGATCTTCAGGCAGGAAAGACCCGGGAAGGACGGACGGATCTTCGGTCTATATAAGTTCCGCAGTATGACCGAGGAAAGGGATGAAAAGGGTGAGCTCCTTCCGGATGAGGTGAGGCTCACTGCCTTCGGAAAGGCCCTGAGGGCGGCGTCTTTGGATGAGCTTCCGGAGTTTCTGAATATACTAAAGGGGGATATGTCCTTCGTCGGGCTGAGACCTCTTCTGGTCAGATATCTTGACAGATACAGCGAGGAGCAGAAGCACAGGCACGACGTGAGACCGGGACTCACCGGACTTGCCCAGGTCAACGGCAGAAATGCCATAAGCTGGGAGAGGAAGTTTGAGTACGACGTGGAATATGTGAAAAAGCTGTCCCCGGTGCTGGACATCAAAATACTGTTTATGACTGTAATGAAGGTTCTGAAACGGGACGGCATAAGCTCGGAAACAAGCGCCACCATGGAAGAATTTATGGGAAGCAGAGAAAAGTGACACTGTGAGCGATTATGCGGGGCGCTGACGCGCTGAGCGAAGCACACCGTGTCATCCTGAGCGAAGCACACACTGTCATCCTGAGCGAAGCGAAGGATCTTAGGAAAAGACAAATGACAAAAACGAAAAAAAGCGTAAATATTCTCATACTCTCCGCCGGAAGAAGGGTGGAGCTCATAAGCTGTTTTAAGAGGGCAAAGGAGAGACTGAATATAAAGGGCACCATAGTCGCCGCAGATGCATCGGAGCTGGCACCGGCACTTTACTTTGCCGATGTAAACGAGATCGTCCCCCGTATCTCCGACAATGACGGGTATATAAGGGCGATATGCAATATCTGCAGGAATTTCAATATCTCCCTTGTAGTACCCACCATAGATACCGAGCTCCTTCTGCTTTCCGAAAGAAGGGCAGAAATAGAGGAGACCGGAGCAAAGGTCCTTATTTCCGATGAAAGGGTCACGCGGGTATGCAGGGACAAGAGAAATACCCAGGAATTTCTGGAGGAAAACGGCTTTCTCGTGCCACACCTTCTGACCGAGAAGGAGCTTTCAAATCCGAAAAAGCTCACCTACCCTCTTTTCATCAAGCCTATAGACGGGAGCTCCTCCATAAATGCCTTTCAGGTACATAATGAAGAAGAGCTGTCGCTGTACCTGAAGCTTATAGAAAGACCAATGGTGCAGGAATATATCGAAGGCACCGAATATACTGTAGA
>CADCQV010000242.1 GCA_902803625.1 uncultured Lachnospiraceae bacterium | reverse complement strand
TTTGCAAGGCGGGAATAAAAGTCGATCTGTGCTTTTGTCATAGATAATTTCCCCCGTTTATCGCCATTTGGACTTATGGCGTCCTAATCATCATATTTATAATAGATAAATTAGTCAACATACTTTTTTTCCATGAAAGGAGGAGGTTTAAATGCTTTTAATTGGCAACGGAATGCTGATCACGAGAGACCCGGAAAATCCCTGGTACCCCGACGGTGCGGTGGTGATCGAAGAAGACAGTATCAAAGAGGCCGGTGGTTATCCGGAGCTCAAAGAAAAATATCCAGATGCCGAATTTATCGATGCCCACGGCGGAGTCATCATGCCGGGCCTCATTAATGCCCACACCCATATCTATTCCGGGCTTGCAAGAGGTCTCTCCATCGACGGGAACAATCCCACCAATTTCCTGGAGATATTAGAGGGAATGTGGTGGGCGATCGACAGAAAGCTATCCCTTGACGGCACAAGGGCCAGCGCCTATGCAACCGTCCTTGACTGCATAAGGGACGGAGTCACGACCATATTCGACCACCATGCAAGCTTCGGTGAGATCCCGGGTTCCCTCTTTGCAATAAAGGATGTGGTTTCCGAGATCGGCATACGTTCATGTCTCTGCTATGAGGTATCCGAGCGTGACGGCGAAGAGAAAACGGAAGAAGCCATAAAGGAAAACGCCGACTTTGCCGCCTGGGCAAAAAATGAAAACAGCAGCATGATAAAGGCTATGTTCGGAGGCCACGCGCTCTTTACCATATCCGACAAAACCTTTGAAAAAATGGTTAAGGCAAATGACGGTATGACCGGCTTCCATATCCATGTCGCGGAGGGATTAAATGACGTATATGACAGCTTAAGGAACTACGGCTGCCGCCCCGTCAACCGCCTGCTCTACAACGGACTCCTTGGTGAAAAGACCCTCCTCGGACACTGCATACACGTAAGCCCCGCGGAAATGGATATCATCAAAGAGACCGGTACCATGGTGGTTAATAATCCGGAATCCAATATGGGCAATGCCGTCGGCTGCGCCCCCGTTCTTCAGATGATAAAAAAGGGAATTCCCGTAGGTATGGGAACGGATGCCTACACCCACGATATGCTGGAGAGCTTAAAGGTCTTCCTTATCATACAGCGGCATAATGCGGCTCTCCCCAATGTTGCCTGGGGTGAAGCCGTAAAGATGCTTTTCGATACCAACCGTGAGATCGCCGGAAAGTATTTCGGACGCCCCTTAGGCATTATCCGGAAGGGCGCTGCCGCAGACGTTATTATAATGGACTATAAACCCTTCACCCCCTTCTCCAACGAGAATATCGACGGACATATGATTTTCGGTATGATGGGAAAGAACTGCAGGACTACCATCATTAACGGTAAGGTCATATATAAGGACAGGGAATTTGTGGATATCGACGAGGAAAGGATAAATGCCTGGACAATGGAGCAGAGTAAGAAGCTCTGGGGTGATCTGAATAACAGGGAATATTGAATAAGTCAGCAGGAGGAAGTAACAGTATGAGTGATATTATGAGGCCAATGTCCTTTAAGCATCTGATGGAATGGATACTTAAAGAATACTCTGAGCAGGGAAGTATTTTCGGTGTACGGCATTTTGTAAAGCATGACACAGGCATTACCTTCCCGATATTTAAGGAGGCTCTGGAGTCTCCCTTCGGTCCCGCTGCGGGACCGAATACCCAGCTAGCACAGAATATAGTGGCATCCTATGTGGCGGGCTCCAGGTTCTTCGAGCTGAAAACCGTACAGGTGATGGACGGTGAAGAGCTCTCAAAGTGCGTAAATAAGCCCTGTATCACCGCGGGGGATGAGTGCTATAACTGTGAGTGGTCAACGGAGCTTACGGTTCCGGAGGCCTTCAGTGAATACGTTCACGCCTGGGTCGCCTGCAAGCTTCTGGCAAAGGAATACGGCTTTGGAAACCCCGATGCCTTTGTATTCAATATGTCGGTGGGCTACGACCTTGAAGGCATAAAATCGGAAAAGATCGATAAATACATCGAGGATATGAAGGAGGCAAAGGATACGGAAGCCTTTAAGGAAGCAATAGACTGGGCTCTTTCAAACCTCGGACGCTTCAAAAACGTCGATGAAGCATACGTAAAGGGCATCTCCTCCAATATCTCCTCCTCCATCACCGAGTCAACACTTCACGGCTGTCCCCCGGATGAGATAGAGAGGATAGCGACTTATCTCTTAAGCGAGAAGAAGCTCCACACCTACATAAAGTGTAACCCCACCCTCCTTGGCTACGACTATGCGAGAGAGCGTCTCGACAGTCTCGGCTTTGATTATGTGGCCTTTGATGACCACCACTTTAAGGAGGATCTCCAGTGGTCCGATGCGGTGCCTATGTTTAAGAGACTTATCGCCCTTTCCGGGGAAAAGGATCTGGAATTCGGTATCAAGCTCACCAATACCTTCCCCGTTGATGTGAAGGCACGGGAACTCCCGAGTGAAGAGATGTATATGGCGGGCCGCTCACTCTTTCCTCTTACTATCCACCTTGCAAGGAAGGTATCAGAGGAATTTAACGGGAGCTTACGTATATCCTATTCGGGCGGCGCAGTTTTACAGAATATAAAGGAATTATTCGACGCTGGAATATGGCCCGTTACAATGGCTACAAATGTTCTTAAGCCCGGCGGATATGAAAGGTTTACTCAGATCGGAAATCTCCTTAAGGGTATTGATCCCGGACGCTTCAGTGCCGTTAATGTGGACAGGGTTCGTAAACTGGACGAGAGTGTTGCTGACTCACCGCTTTACAGAAAAAGTGTTAAGCCTCTTCCCGAAAGACATATTGATAAAAAGCTCCCGCTCTTTGACTGCTTTACATCCCCCTGCCGGGAGGGCTGCCCCATCGGACAGGATATTCCCGCCTATCTCCGTGCTATGGAGGAGGGTGATGCCGCAAAGGCTCTCCGGATAATAATAGAAAAGAATGCCCTTCCCTTTATCACCGGAACGATCTGCCCCCATCACTGCGGCGACAAGTGCATGAGAAACTATTACGAGGAGACCCTTCATATAAGGGATATGAAGCTTTCAGCCGCAAAGAGCGCTTATGAGGAGGTCCTTCCCTCATTAAAGAGCCCGGATAAGAAAAGCGGGAAAAAGGCTGCGGTAATAGGCGGCGGTCCCGCAGGATTATCGGCGGCTTACTTCCTTACGAGGGCAGGCATAAGCACCACCATATTTGAACGTAAGGATACCCTCGGCGGTATAGTGAGGCACGCGATCCCTTCCTTCAGGATAGGTGACGATGCCATAGAAAAGGATAAGTCCCTCTGCCTTGCCTACGGTGCGGAGGTAAGGACCGGAACCGAGATAAAGAGTATCCGTGAGCTTAGGGATCAGGGCTTCACCGACATTATAATCGCGGTTGGCGCTTGGAAACATGGAGATCCGCACCTTAAGTACGGCGAAGCCATGGATGCGCTTGAATTCCTGACCAGGGCAAAAAGAGATCCCGATTCCCTTACCCTTGGAAAGAACGTGGCAGTGCTCGGCGGAGGAAATACCGCCATGGATACGGCAAGGGCGGCGCTCCGGATAAAGGGTGTGGAGAAGGTACGCCTGGTCTACAGGAGGACAAAACGCTATATGCCTGCCGATGAAGAGGAGCTTAGTGAGGCAATTCAAGACGGCGTCGAATTCATGGAACTCCTTGCTCCTGTGGGGGTAAAGGACGGTATACTTACCTGTTCCGTAATGGAGCTTGGGGAAGCAGACGAATCGGGACGCCGTTCCCCCGTCGATACCGGAAGGACCGTTGAGATACCTGCGGACAGCGTTATCGCGGCTATCGGCGAAGCCGTTGAAACTACTCTCTATGAAGATCTGAATATAGAGCTTGACAAAAAGGGACGTCCCGTTGTCAATGAGGACCTGCTCACCAGTGCTGAGAATGTATATGCTGTGGGTGACGGAAGAAGAGGTCCCGCCACTGTTGTTGAGGCTGTCTCCGATGCAGCAAGGGCCGCAGCTAAAATAGCCGGTATAGATTATGAAAAATATGCAGCGGAAAACCGTGCAGAACAGGATAAGCCCTACCTTGACAGAAAGGGTATGGTCTCTGCCGACACCTCCGGAAGCCCGGATAAAAGGTGCCTCGGCTGTCCCACGGTATGTGCTGTATGCGCGGATGTCTGCCCCAACAGGGCAAATATTATGCTCAGGATCCCGGGGAAAGCAGGGGCTGAGATCCTGCATATTGACGGTATGTGCAATGAGTGCGGAAACTGCGCGGTATTCTGCCCCTACGACGGAGCTCCCTATAAGGATAAGTTCACCCTGTTCTGGAGTGAAGAAGACTTTAATAACAGTAAAAATGACGGCTTCGCGGTTCTCGGCAATGATGAGTATCTCATCCGGCTGGACGGAAAGGCGGAAAAACTCGGGTTTGATGGCATAAAAAAGGTATCTCCCGAGGCTTCGGAGGCGATAAAGACTGTTGTCGGGGATTACGCCTATCTTATATGCTGACGTTTAATTATCATTCTCAGAATGATACGAAGTATCTGACTTATTGACAGAGGATAAAAACAGGAATATCATTAAACCAAACAAAATGTTTGGCTTCAGAATTTTATTTTGACACTATGAAAGGAGTCAGAAGTAAAATGGAAAAGATCAAATGGGTCTTAAATAAGATGCCGGAAAGCGATGATAGGTGGCTGTCCGTCATGTCAGTTGAAAATGTGAAGAAGGCTCTCGCCTTCCACAAGGGCTTTCCCCAGTACTCGGTGACCCCTCTTGCAGACCTTAAGGAAATGGCTTCGTATCTCGGGCTTTCCTCCGTATGTGTAAAGGACGAGAGCTACCGCTTCGGATTAAATGCCTTTAAGGTTCTTGGCGGATCCTTCGCTATGGCAAAGTATATCGCCAAAGAAACCGGCAGGGATGTGTCGGATATGACATATGACTACCTTACCGGTGATGAGCTTAGGAAGGAATTCGGACAGGCCACATTTTTTACCGCAACAGACGGAAATCACGGCCGCGGCGTAGCCTGGGCCGCCAATAAGCTTAAGCAGAAGGCTGTGGTCCATATGCCCAAAGGCAGTACGAAAACACGCTTTGACAATATCGCGCGTGAGGGAGCAAAGGTCACAATAGAAGAGCTGAATTACGATGACTGTGTGCGCCTCGCCGCAAAGGAGGCTGCTCTGACCGAACACGGTATAGTCGTTCAGGATACAGCCTGGGAAGGATATGAGGAGATCCCCTCCTGGATAATGCAGGGCTACGGCAGTATGGCAAGTGAGGCGTCGGAGGAACTTAAGGATATCGGTATCGACCGCCCTACCCATGTTTTTGTACAGGCTGGTGTGGGCAGTCTCGCAGGTGCCGTGGTAGGCTATTTCACAAATCTCTATCCCGATAACCCTCCGAAATTCATCATTATGGAGGCGGAGGTTGCTGCCTGTCTCTATAAGGGAGCAGAAGCCGGTGACGGCAAACCCCGTATCGTTGACGGTGATCTTCTTACCATTATGGCAGGTCTTGCCTGCGGTGAACCGAATACCATAGGCTGGGATATTTTAAGGAATCATGCAAGCGCCTTCCTCTCCTGCCCCGACTGGGTAGCGGAAAGGGGCATGAGGATGCTTTCCGCACCCTTAAAGGGAGATCCCAGGGTAATAAGCGGCGAGTCCGGAGCCGTGGGGATGGGAGTCCTTAGCACCATTATGCTTGATCCCGCTTACAGTGAGCTTAAGAAAAGCCTATTGCTTGATAAGGATTCGAAGGTTCTTATGTTCTCCACAGAGGGAGACACAGACCCCGATAAGTATAAGGAGATCGTGTGGGGAATGGCTTAATAAGATAACGGGCTGCAAAGCCCGTACAGGATATTGATACGATATGTGAAACACAGGGAACAGGGCATTTTCCCGAAACAGACAGAAAGGAGCAGGTATGTCACTGGATTTTGAAAAAATCAGGAAAACAGCAGAGAGCTACAGAGAGGACATGAGCCGGTTTTTGAGAGCCATGATCTCCCACCCCAGCGAAAGCTGCGAGGAAAAAGAGGTTGCGGAGTGCATCAGGGCCGAAATGGAGAAGCTCGGCTTTGACAAGGCTGAAATAGACGGTCTCGGAAACGTTATCGGCTGGATCGGAGACGGAGACAAGATAATCGCCATTGACGGTCATATTGACACAGTCGGTATCGGAAACCGGGATAACTGGGAGCAGGATCCCTATGAAGGCTATGAAACCGATGAGATAATCTACGGAAGAGGCGGCTCGGATCAGGAGGGTGGCGTTGCAAGCGCGGTTTATGCTGCAAAGATGATGAAGGACTTAAACCTTATCCCTAAGGGCTATAAGATCATGATCGTAGGGTCCGTTCAGGAGGAGGACTGCGACGGAATGTGCTGGCAGTATATCTACAATAAGTCCGGCATAAAGCCTGAATTCGTTATCTCCACCGAGCCCACGGACGGCGGGATCTACCGCGGACACAGAGGACGTATGGAGATACGTGTGGACGTAAAAGGTATCTCCTGCCACGGTTCGGCTCCCGAAAGAGGTGACAATGCTATTTACAAGATGGCTGATATAATTGCCGATGTCCGTTCCCTGAATAATAACGGTTGTGATGAAAGCACTGAAATCAAGGGACTTATCAAGATGCTCTCTCCCAAATATAACCCTGAGCACTACGAGGACGCAAGGTTCCTTGGCCGCGGCACCTGTACTGTTTCACAGATCTTCTATACCTCGCCAAGCCGCTGCGCCGTTGCGGACAGCTGTGCGATCTCCGTTGACCGCCGGATGACGGCCGGTGAGACCTGGGAGTCCTGTCTTGAGGAGATCCGCAATCTTCCCAGCGTGAAAAAGTACGGTGATGACGTAAAGGTTTCAATGTATATGTATGACCGTCCTTCCTGGACCGGAGAGGTTTATGAGACGGAGTGCTATTTCCCGACCTGGATAAATAAGGAAAATGCAGCCCATGTCCAGGCTCTGGTGGATGCACATAAGGGTCTCTACGGCGACCACAGGATGGGTCCCGATTCCACAAAGGAATTGAGAAACCGTCCGCTTATCGACAAGTGGACCTTCTCCACCAACTGTGTTTCCATACAGGGGAGATACGGCATACCCTGTGTAGGCTTCGGACCCGGTGCGGAGAGTCAGGCACATGCACCGAACGAGATAACCTACAAGGATGACCTGGTACGCTGCGCTGCGGTTTATACCGCTGCCGTAAACCTCTATAATGAGGACAACAAGACTGATGACGTGACCCAGTTCAGAGCCGGAAAGACCGATAATGACATCAAGTGACTGATGTCATTCTGAGGGCGAAGCCCGAAGAATCTTTCGGCTACCCTGTCATTCTGAGGGCGGAGCCCGAAGAATCTTTCGGCTACCCTGTCATTCTGAGGGCGAAGCCCGAAGAATCTTTCACCCGGAGATAAAGATCCTTCGCTTCGCTCAGGATGACATTGTGAATACGCTCAGGATGGAAAAATGTCCGGTGGACATTTTTCGGGCACGTATTGACGCGCTATGCGCGGCAGTGCCCCGCAGGGTAGAAGATCCTTCGCTGACGCTCAGGATGACCTAGAAAAACGAAAGGAGCAAAGAAATATATTATGAGCAATGTAAAAGAATTTACCGACAGATTAAGTAAGCTTGACTTCAAAAAAATGTATGAGGATAATTTTTTCCTCACCTGGGAAAAGACGGATGATGAGATAGCTGCCGTATTTACCGTAGCTGATGCCCTCCGTCATTTGAGAGAGAATAATATCTCCACGAAGATATTTGACTCGGGACTCGGGATCTCCCTTTTCAGGGACAATTCCACAAGAACCCGTTTTTCCTTTGCGTCAGCCTGCAATCTCCTGGGACTGGAGGTACAGGATCTGGATGAGGGAAAGAGCCAGATAGCACATGGCGAGACCGTCCGTGAGACCGCAAATATGATCTCCTTTATGGCAGATGTCATCGGTATCCGGGACGATATGTATATCGGTAAGGGAAATAAGTATATGCATGATGTGGTAGATGCCGTTACGGAGGGCTATAAGGACGGGGTTCTGGAGCAGAAACCCACGCTTGTGAATCTGCAGTGCGATATCGACCACCCCACCCAGTGTATGGCGGATATGCTCCATATTATCCATGAATTCGGCGGTGTCGAGAACCTTAAGGGCAAGAAGGTTGCAATGAGCTGGGCCTATTCACCGAGCTACGGCAAACCCTTATCCGTACCCCAGGGCGTCATCGGCCTTATGACACGTTTCGGAATGGACGTGACCCTTGCACATCCCGAGGGCTATGATGTGATGAAGGATGTTGAAGATGTGGCAAGGAAGAATGCCGCCGCTACAGGCGGAAGCTTCACAAAGACCAGCTCAATGGCCGAGGCATTTAAGGATGCCGATATTGTTTACCCCAAGAGCTGGGCTCCCTTCGCCGCAATGGAAAAGAGAACCGACCTCTATGCAAAGGGGGATCAGGATGGCATCAACGCTCTGGAGAAGGAGCTTCTTAAACAGAATGCGGAGCATAAGGACTGGTGCTGCACCGAGGAGCTTATGAAGACCACAAAGAACGGCAAGGCTCTCTATCTCCATTGCCTGCCGGCCGACATCAATGACGTTTCCTGCAAGGACGGAGAGGTTCAGGCATCCGTATTTGACCGCTACCGCACTCCTCTTTACAAGGAAGCGAGCTTCAAGCCCTATATCATCGCGGCAATGATCTTCCTTGCAAAGGTAAAGGATCCCGTAGCTACCCTGAAGACACTTGAAGACCGGAAGACCTTAAGGCACTTTCAGTAAAACGAGGTAACCTCTTATGGGAAAGAAAATAGTAATAGCCCTTGGAGGAAATGCTCTTGGGAACAATCTGCCGGAGCAGATGATCGCAGTAAAGAAAACATCGGCCGCTATAGCCGACCTTATCGAGGACGGCCACGAGGTTGTGATAGTTCACGGAAACGGTCCCCAGGTGGGAATGATACAGAACGCTATGACCCTCCTTACGAGATCGGATCCCGAAAAGTACATTCCCTGCCCTCTTTCGGTCTGCGTCGCTATGAGCCAGGGCTATATAGGCTACGATCTGCAGAACGCTCTCAAAGAGGAGCTTCTTAGCAGAGGGATAAAGAAGGACTGTGCCACGGTGCTGACACAGGTTGAGGTGGATATAAACGACCCCGCCTTTGAAAACCCCACGAAGCCCATCGGTGCCTTTATGACAAAGGAAGAGGCGGAAGCCCTTGTCCGCGACAGGGATTATAAGGTTATCGAGGATTCCGGCAGGGGATACAGGCGTGTCGTTGCTTCTCCGAGGCCAATGGCCATAGTGGAGCTCGATACCATCCGCTCTCTTATGGAGTCCGACCATATAGTTGTGGCCTGCGGAGGCGGGGGGATTCCCGTATACCACACCGGAGAGCATCATTTAAAGGGTGCGGCAGCAGTGATCGATAAGGATTTTGCGGCGGAATGCCTCGCAGAAGCACTGGATGCAGACTTCCTGATAATCCTCACGGCTGTTGAAAAGGTTGCGATACACTTCGGGAAGCCTGACGAAAAATGGCTCTCACTTCTTACCCCCGATGAAGCAAGGAAGTATATCTCTGACGGTGAATTCGCCCCGGGTTCAATGCTTCCGAAGGTTGAGGCTTCCGTTAAATTCGCGGAATCCGGCAAAGGCAGAAAGGCACTTATCACCCTTCTCGAAAAAGCAAGGGACGGAATAGCCGGAAAAACCGGCACCATAATAGTGAATAAAGGAGGAAAAAATGAATCAGACAGTACACACAGATAATGCTCCCGCAGCAATAGGTCCCTATTCCCAGGCCATCAAGGCAGGAAATACGGTTTACGTATCCGGACAGCTTCCGGTAGATCCCAAAACAGGGGAATTTGCGGGGGATGACATCAAAACCCAGACAAAGCAGAGCCTTACAAACATACAGAACATTCTTAAAGAGGCCGGCGGCGGCATGGAGGATGTGGTAAAGACCACCGTGCTCCTTTCGGATATTTCGGATTTTGCGGCAATGAACGAGGTATATGCGACTTTTTTCAAGGAGCCCTTCCCCGCAAGGGCAGCCTTCCAGGTAGCCGCGATCCCCAAGGGTGCAAAGGTTGAAATAGAAGCTGTTGCCGTGCTGTCATGAAGACTCTTATAAAAAACGGAACAGTAGTAAGTGATACCGACTGTAAAAAATCGGACGTACTCATAGAGGATGGGATCATCAGCGCTGTTTCATCCTCTATAGAGGCTCCCGATGCCAAGATACTTGACGCTAAGGATAAGCTCCTTCTTCCCGGCGCCATAGATGCCCATACCCATATGGATCTTGACGTGGGCTTTACCCGTGCCTGCGATGACTTTTATAACGGCACAGTGGCGGCAGCCTGCGGCGGCACCACCACGATAATAGACCATATGGCCTTCGGACCTAAGGGAGTATATCCCTGGCATCAGGTTAAGGAGTACCATTCCCTCGCAGACGGAAATGCCGTGACCGACTACAGCTTCCACGGCGTCCTTCAGGAGAAGGCGGATGACAGAACCTTCGCGGAGATGAGAGAGATCGCAGAAAAAGAGGGTATCACAAGCTTCAAGCTCTATCTTACCTATGATATGATGCTTCATGACAAGGATGTTTTCGCGGTTCTAAACGAGGCAAAGCGCAGCAATATCCTTATAACCGTACATTGTGAAAATGACGGTATCGTAAACTATCTCCGGGACCGCTGTGGTGTGGAAAATAACCTGACCGCCGCCTTTCACCCGAAGAGCCGCCCCGCCGGAGCCGAGGCAGAGGCCGTAAACAGAATGCTCTATATGGCGGAGTGTGCAGACGAGGCACCGCTTTACATCGTCCACCTTTCAAGCGAAGCCGGGCTAAAGGAGGTTCTTGCGGCAAGGAAACGCGGACAGAAGCATTTCGGGGTGGAGACCTGCCCCCAGTACCTTGTCCTAAATGACAATCTCTATGATGACCCTAAAGAAGGACTAAAAGCCATTATGTCCCCTCCCTTAAGGAAGGATGCGGACCGCTTTGCGCTTTGGGAGGCTCTGAAAAACGATTTCCTTGACACCGTTGCGACAGACCACTGTCCCTTTACCTTTGAGGATCAGAAGCAGAGAGGGAAGGATGACTTCCGCCTCTGTCCGAACGGCGCTCCCGGAGTCGAAGAACGCCTTCCGCTTCTTTTCAGCGAGGGCTATTGCAAAAAGAGAATAAGCCTTCCCCAGTGTGTTAAGTACCTTTCCTCGAATCCCGCCCGTATTTTCGGGCTGTATCCGAAAAAGGGAGTTATTAGTCCCGGCTCCGATGCCGACATAGTGATAATGGATCCGGACAAAAAGCGTACTATAAGAAGCGCTTCCCTGCACGGCAATGCCGATTACAGCTGCTACGAAGGAATGGAAATAAAGGGAGAAATAGACACCGTGCTCCTCCGGGGTGAGGCCATAGTGAAAAACAATACCTTCCTCGGAAAAAAGGGAATGGGAAGGTATCTGAAGAGAGGAATCTCCTCTCTCTGCCTTTGACCCTTTCCGGGGCTGAACACTACCCGGCTCAAACAGGCTGACGGAGTAAAACTGATGCAATACAGAAAAGACAGATACGGAAATGATCTTTCGGCGCTGGGCTACGGCTGTATGCGTTTTTCCACCGTGAACGGAAAGATAGATATTGAAAAGGCGGAACGTGAGCTTCTCCGTGCCGTGGAGCTCGGTGTCAATTATTTTGACACAGCCTACATATATTCCGGAAGCGAGGCTGCCATAGGGGAGATATTCGAGAGAAACAATCTCAGGGAAAAAATCCGTATCGCCACCAAACTCCCGCAATACCTTATAGGCAGCAGAAATGCCATTGACAGATATTTTGATGAGCAGCTGAAAAGGCTTCGGACAGACTATATCGATTATTATCTTATGCACATGCTTACCGATATAGAAGCCTGGAATAAGCTGGTTTCCCTTGGCATAAAGGAATGGATAGATGAAAAAAAGAGCTCCGGAGCCATAAAAGAGATCGGCTTCTCCTTCCACGGGAACACCGACACTTTCTTAAAGATCCTTAATGCCTATGACTGGGATTTCTGCCAGATCCAGTATAACTACCTGGATGAAAATACCCAGGCCGGGAGAAGGGGACTTGAGGAAGCAGAGAAAAAGGGTATTCC